>JBBSWK010000082.1:0-8703 GCA_038046325.1 Nanobdellota archaeon
GAGATAAAGCAACTATCAAGCTCCCTAATGGAAACAAGTTTTACTGCTATATCGCCCAGCATGTGAAAGATATCAGGAGCGGGGATGCTGCTCTGGTCGATCAAAAATCACTCAATATCGTTGATAAGTTTGAAGCGAATGATAATTTTGAGGTAGAGAAGTATGTTATTATGGAAAAGCCGCAGGAAAATTGGAATTCCATCGGCGGATTGAAAGAAGTTGTGCGTGAGGTGAAAGAAGTGATTGAACTTCCGCTTACCAAGCCAAAATTATTTGAAAATGTTGGTATTAAACCTCCCAAAGGTGTTCTTCTTTATGGTCCTCCGGGAACAGGTAAAACTCTGCTTGCAAAAGCAGTGGCCAGCAGCACCAATGCGACTTTTATTGAAGTAGTCGGTTCAGAATTAGTCCAGAAGTTTATCGGTGAAGGGGCAAAGTTGGTGAAGGATATTTTTGCCTTGGCGCGACGGAAAGCGCCCTCTATAGTATTCATCGATGAAATTGATGCCTTAGCTTCTAAGCGGATGGAAACCGGCACTTCTGGGGAGAGGGAAGTCAGCAGGACGTTCATGCAATTGTTGGCAGAAGTAGATGGATTCAAGCATCTTGATAATGTCAAGATAATAGGCGCTACCAATAGGGCGGACATTTTAGACACAGCTATAATTAGGCCGGGACGGTTAGACCGGTTAATTGAAGTAGGCCTTCCTGATGAGGAAGGAAGATTAGAAATCCTCAAAGTACATACTGCAGCTATGAATTTGCGTAAAATTAATCTGAAAGAAGTAGCAGCCAAAACAGAAAATTTCAGCGGAGCAGAGCTTCAAGCGGTGTGTACGGAAGCAGGTTACTGCGCTATCAGAGAAGAGCGCGAGCATGTAAATCATAACGATTTCCTCCAAGCAATTGAAAGAATCCGAATTGAAGACGAAGAAGATGATGCCGCCGGGTTGATTGGGTAAGTTGTTTATTATTCTTAACTTTTATTATTTAGAACTGTGAACGCTCATCAGTTACATCCGTATCCCATAGAGGGAATGGTGTTCACATAATCATTGCGTTTTTCACTTTTGAAGATGTTTCTTCTTTTAGGATTTAAAGGGTTATTTTTTATAAACTTTTAGTCCATAACTATTATAAAGCGATTCTTGAAAGATTAAGCTATGAAAGTCCTTTTTATCTCAGAATATTACCCGCCTAAAATCATGGGAGGGGGAGAAATCAACTTAGAATTGCTAGCAACAGGGTTGGCCAAGAAAGGAGTAGAAGTTTCCGTTCTGACTTCCTATCATCCTGGATTAGATAAAGTGGAAGTCAAGAATGGAATAACAATTTTACGTAAATTGAAGACCGGAAAAAATCCTTCTTCTTTAATTGAAAATGTAAAACGATCCTTGATTTTTCCTAAATCCATTGTTAAGGAAGTAAAGAGAATTGTAAATCAAGAAAAAATAGATGCGATTCATTTTATTGGAACCAGTGTTATTGCCGCGGTGGAATTGAAAAGCGTAGGCATTCCGCTGTTTGCTACTATTGAAAGTTATCCTGCTTTGTGCCCAAAAGGAGATCGTATTTTTCACGGGAAAAGTGAATGTATGGTGAAATGTTCTTTCACAGAATTTCTTTCCTGTCAGAAAGATTCGCAAGAAATAGGCAAGATGAAAAATAAATGGTACCTGAAATATAATGCTCCTGCTCTATCTTACATCTATAATTATTACAGCCAATTGAATGATGCCCTGCAGCACTGCAATCTTATTGCCATTAGCAAGTATGTGCAAAATGTATTGCAGCAACAGGGACATGGGAGCGTAGCCATTCCCAATGCTTTACCGCTGGAAAATTTTAAAGTCAAGGATAAGAAAAAAAACGATAACCGGAAAAACAGTAAAATAAACATTCTCTGTCTTGGTTCCTTGATTAAGTCAAAAGGGGCGCAGGTTTTGGCTGATGCCGTTCAAGGGTTAGACTGCGAAGTATCTTGGTATGGAAAAGGAATATTAAAAGAAGAACTGGAGCGGCAAATTCAACAGCGAAACCTTCCGGTTACGATCCACGAACAAGTCCCCTATGAACAAATTCCTTCCCTATACGCGCAAGCAGACATAGTTGTTTTCCCATCTATTTGGCCGGAACCATTCGGTAGAATTGCCATCGAAGCCATGGCCGCAGGAAAGCCAGTAATTGGATCCGCTATCGGCGGAATTAAAGAGACTATCGTTGAAGGGACAGGGATTTTAGTTGATCCAGGAAATGTGAAGCAGTTACGGGAAGCTATTGATTTACTGATTCATAATCCAAAATTAAGGAAAGAAATGGCTATGAAAGGAAGAAAGATTGCTGAAGAATATGCTGTTGACAGAGTCGTTGGCAAATTGCTGGCTTTGTACGCTGAGAAGATCAGTTCATAACTTTCAAATCCAAGCAAACTCTAAACACTCCTGGCGAAAATTGCCCACATTTAACTTTGCGCAAAATTTTAACTGAATACCCCAACTTTTTGCAAATCTCCTTCACTTTTTTGGCATAAGGATCGATCTCTGCCTCATCAAGAAAGGAATACAAGTGAATAACACTGCTTTTTTTTGCTTTGAGCAAGGCTAGATCTAGGAACTGTTCTCCGGTTTTAGGCAGAGGCATGACGATACGTTCAAATTTCTTTTTTAATGACGGAATTTTATGTTTAACGTCTCCATGCATGATAGTAACTCTGTCTTGAAGATTGTTGAGCAGCACGTTTTCCAAAGCATACGCGTGCGCCTCTGGATTTAGCTCAATCCCATAGACATGTCGCGCTTCCGAGTTCTTGGCGATCACTAATGGATATGGTGCAGCACCCGAAAACATGATTAGGACTTCTTCACCTGGCTTTACAAGTTTGGCAATCCTCAATCGTTCGCTTCCACTGCGAGCTGAAAAATAGGTTCTTTCCAGATGCAGTTTTAATTCTATGCCGTTTTCATGATGGATAGTTTCTTTGGACTTTTTTCCTGCTAATATAGTAACTTTTCTGGTGCGGAATTGTCCGCTATGGATGTCGCTTTTCTTTACCACCGTGGAAAGATGCTGGTTTACTTTCAGATGTGCTTCAGCAATGATCTTCTCTTTATACTTCAGTTCTTCCGGGATCTCTAAGATGAGAATTTCACCTACTACTTCCTGGGTTCGCGGAAGGAGTTCTAATTCTTGTGCGGTTAATTTTCCTTTCAGCAAGTCGTCGACAGTGACTGGTTTCTGCCGCTCCGGGAAGGAGAACTTAGTATTGACCACTTTGGCATTAGGAACTGTTATTTTCTTATGCATGGCGAAGAAAATGTGATCTAGCTCTTTTACTGGCAGATAATCCTGATGCAGTAATCCTTTCTTCAGAAGAAATTGTTTTACTTTCTCTGCGTATCTCAGTTCGGTGTAAGCTGCGAGCATGAAGATGGAAGAAATTAAAGGTTTATAAAAGTGTCGAGAGGTTATTCTGCAAAGTAAAAATGTTCATTAACAAAAGGAATCAACGCCATCACCAAGCCATGAACCAACATCTTTCCTCACCTTCCATTGTTCAAAAGAAATTCTTCAATCCCTTCTGAGCCATTTCTTTCTGCACTTCTTTCAATTTCTCCACTTTTGTTCTAACTCGTTCTTCGCCGAAATCATGCTCTTCAACTAATAAATGCAGTAATTTCTTCTCATCGATCTTTTTCCATTCCAGCTTATAATCATCTGTCACTGGTATTTTTTTAATGGCGTCAAAGACTTCCTGCCATTTCAGATCAGGATATGATTTTTGCCATTCAACTTTTTCAAAAATAGCATCAAAGTCAGTGTCATATTCTTTTAGTAATTTCAGACCTGTTTTCGGGCCTATTCCTTTCACTCCACCGGGATTGTAGTCTGTCCCGACAAGAATAGCTAAGACAATCAATTGATCCAAACTTAATTTCAGATGGTCAAGCACTTCCTGCAGCAAGATCAATTCCGGATTGACTTTTTGATATGCTAACGTGCCCGCTTTCTTGCGCCGGCCTTCAATAGATAAATTACGTATTAGTAGCGGACAGTTGAAAATCAAATTATCATAATCCTGGCTCACCGAAGCATAGGCGTCACCATTTTTTACCATGCGTGCGGTTTGCGCTTCCCCTTCCGATGGAGCTTGCACGATCGGCAATCCTAATGCGGTAATCACTGCTTTGGCATCGTCACGCATGTCTTTAGTTAGAATAGCTGTCCTGGCCGCGAACTTGCGCATGCTTTCAAGGTCTCCTTCCTCAGCTGCTTCTTTCAGTTTAAGCGATGCTTCCTGTTTCACCGCGGCTCTTTTTTCCCAGGTTTTCTGCTTAATTTCCGGTGGCTTTCCATCAAAGACGAATACTAACTTTAACCCCTGTTCCATCAAAGCAGTAGTCCGGCTAAACAATCCAATTAAATGAGAGGTAACTCTGCCTTTTTTATCTGTCAACACCGTTCCATCTGGAGAACGAATAGTAGTAAGAAATTGATACAACATGTTCATGGCATCAACTGCCAAGACTTTGCCTTTCAAATCAGCGATAGAAATTTCCTTTTTTACCACTATTTCCTTAAACTGCAGGCCCATTGCTTTCTCCGTTCTTTACGGACCCCATCAATTTCTTGTAATTAGCGCTATATCTGTTAGCCCACTGCATTGCTTCGTACACGACTAAGGCGAGAGCTGTTCCTACTGCCGGCACCACCACCATAATAGTGAGTGAAACGGCAGCCAGGGGCAAATCTTTTTTCTTTTCATTTTCATATGCTTGGAACAAGGCAGTGATACGTTCCTGTTCGTGCTTAAATATCCCAGCAAAAAGGATAACCAAATCTTTTTCCTTGCCAAACGAAAAAATAAGTCTTTTTTCTTGTAAAAAAGATACTGCTTTTGAACCAAGAAATTTTTTTAGAAAACTGTTGGTAGGAAGAATTCCGCGACAGGCTTTGGCTTGCACTTTTCTTTCCTTGAATATCTTGTGTAAAATTTCCCCCATATACCTGGCACGTTTCAGTAATTCCTTGAATTTAGGGTTTTTATGCCCTTCTTTTTCTATCAATAGAACATACCCCAATATCTTATGAAAATCCTTCATGATATTTTGAAGCAAGGCATTGGAAGCCATGGTTTCTTTGAGAAAACGATCTACATCCTCAGGCCTATGTTTTTGTACGTAATCATGAAAATGTTCGACCCGTTGGTAATCCAAAGCACCTAATTCAACAAAACTTTCCCCTACTTTTTTTTCAGTCCTCCTTAATTCATTTTGCGCTTGCGAATAATCTGCCATTTTAATCGCCTTTTTCCAATTTTGCCACTAACGCATTTTGGAATGCATCAGTGGCCAACATCTCTTGTGCTTTTTTGGTAAGCCCGTGCGTATACAGGAATAATAAAGGCAGTTTTTTTATTTGCGCTTCCATGTATGCCGCGGACACATCACCTTCATCGCATTTCGCTTTCTTTTTTGCCTTGCAGAAATAGGTTACTGTCCCTACGGCAGAAGGGACTTTAATCACTAAATTGACTTCAGCGTTCTTGCGCACTATCTCCCGCTCCTGGATAAGTATATCTTTGCTGGCTAAGAAAGATTCGGCAGAGGGAAAGAAATTGTCTGCTGCCCCATCCTGAAACTTCGGTCTTTTAGGTGTTGTCGCTCGTCTGGCTCTAGCCTTTTTCGATTTGCTTTGTGATAACACCAATTCTATTTTTTCTTGAAGCTCTTCTGTTGGCTCTTCTTGAGCTAATTCAGTTTCCAACGGCTCTTCTTGCTCTAGGCTTAAAGCAGATAAAGTATCATTAGAAGTAAGTGCAGTTTCTAACTTGGTTTGCTGTTCAAGAAATTGGGAACCTGCTTCCTGAGAGAGAACCTGCTCTTCTCTAGAAGCTCCAGGCGCCTGGAAGGGAGCAGTTTGTTCCCTGATCATGAGCATCTGCTTAATGCTGGTGGAGGCTTCTTCATCGGAAAGGAGATGCCATTTCCAAAAAAGTTCCTTGTTTCCGCCGATGGTTACATGCAAAGGAACGGCGAAGTCTTTTAAGGAGCGAAGAGCAACCCGTGATAATAAATCAAGAGAATTCTCGCGCATGATTTTCTGTTGTTTTAATACTTCCAACACTTGATAATCTTTAGGGTTAAGATTCCCTGCTGCGAAATGATAAAGCTGTTCTTCTTGTCCATGAAGGTAATACAACGGTGAGCCACCGCCTATTTTCAAATTGGAAATCTTTACCTTTCCCTGAGCCGCCAGGTCAGAAAGATGCGCTGAAGCCAGCAAAATTTCTGTATTAATGTTTTTAGCTACTTTAGAAGGGATAGTGGGACCTACCACCTTCAAAAAATAGAGAATCTTCTCCTGGTCGCGCATAGAAGCTAGGAAGAAATGCCTTTTATATAGTTTTCTTTACTAGAAGAGGGGGTTATTCTAAGAAACTTTGCGACAATAAAGGCGGTGCGACGGCTGCTCACCCTGTTCGCATCCTACTCGCCACCCCGGATGGGGCGACCCCCGGCTCGCCGCACGCCATATTGCGCAAGACGTGACAGGGGAAGCTCCCTACGGGATGCATGAAATGTGGAAAACTACCACATTTCAGCACTGAAAATAAATCGTTGTTTATTTTCATGTGTCACGTTAGGATGCGAAGCATCCGTCTTGCCGCCGTGATGGCGTGCGCTATAAATAAAATTACAACATTGCATTAAGGCCTAGTCCAACTTACTTGATAATAGGTGACATCATTCTCATCATCAACGATAGCCAATAGAAGACGCTTTTTAGTGCTATGAGCAACCCTATTTTTAGCACTGAATTCATGCCAGGTAAAGACACTCGCTTCATGGACTGGAAAGACGATCCACTTGGCGTGGTCTTCACCAGGTTTTACTCCACGGTCGTAGACCCGGAAATCAGCACCAAACTTAAGCGCGGTCTTAATAATATATCCGCGATTCCTCATATCTCTAAAGACAACATAGCGAATCCAGAAATTAGGCTCTACCTTACGGGCCTTCTTGACATACAATTCAAAGGCCAGCACCTTGCCTGATTCGCTCTTAATTATAAGACGTTCGCGTTCTAACAGGTATAATGCTTCTAAAAGAGATAATTCAACTTTCCCGCCTTCATTAAGTGTTCCAAAACGGGATTGATTATAAAAATCACGGGCGTCATCAGAAGATTCGGTAATAACCCGTTCTCCAGTCAGAATGCCTAATACTGGATTCTTAGACTTCTTTAATTCCGCTTTCTCTTCTGTTTTTTTAACGTCCGAAGTTTCAGGCTCTGCTGCTTCGACGGCTTTTTTCTTAGCCATGACGGAGTTAAAAGAAAGGCCTTTTAAAAAGCTTTGCTTGATTCAATCCAGCTCCACCAGGAATCCTTTCCCAGAATCACATGGTCCAGCAGAGGGATGCCCATCAATTTTCCGGTCTTTTCCAGAATTTTGGTTATCTGTATATCTTCTGAAGAAGGTTCAGGATCTCCTGAAGGGTGGTTGTGAAGCACAATAACAGAATGGGCTAAATGCTTAATTGCGCCATGGAAGACTTCTCGCGGATGCACTAATGAGGAATTAAGAATTCCTACTGAAATAGTTTCTTCAGCAATGATGTTATTTTTAGTGTCCAGATAAACAGCGATGAAATGCTCTTTTTGCATAGATTTTGTTTTAGGAAAATACAACTCTGCTATTTCTTTGGCGCAACTAATCTTCTTTTTCTGATAGTTTTGAGGAATTCTTTTGTATAATTCAAACAAAGCCAACATTTGTGATGCCCGAGCCGGACCAATACCATACTGTTGCTGAAGTTGTTGTAGAGAACAATCTGGAAGATTTTGTAGTCCGTATTTTGATATAAGGTGGTTTGATATTTCTAAGACATTTTCTTTCTTTGTTCCGGACTTGAGAATTATTGCGAGTAGTTCCGCCGGTGACAGCGCCTTCGCACCTTCTTTCTGCAAACGTTCTCTAGGACGGTTTTCTGGAGCAAGGTCGGTGATTTTCATGGGAAGATTTATTAAGTTTTCAATGGTTAAATCGCCCGTGCTGGGATTCGAACCAAGATATCTGTGGCCAGATAAAGTGTTTTCTGAAACTCCTCACCTGGGGTTTCAGACACTCGCTATAACCAAGTTAAGCGACACGGGCTTTATTTCTTTTTGTTTTTCAACTTGTTTAAATATTCTACCTGGGGTTGTCCAGTGCGTCCAGTGGCTATAGAAAATACGCTAATAAAGCGTTAATCTTCAAAATTTGTGAGAAGGGGATGGTTTGAAGATTTGTCCAGTGGTTGGAGAAAAACTATTTTTTGAACGATCTCTCCATCAGCTTCATCCGTTCTTTCGGATGCTCTGCCTTGGTGATGAAACTTCCAGATACAACATGATCTGCTCCTGCTTTGGCTGCATCCTTAACTGTAAGAGAATTCATGCCGCCGTCGACAATAACTTTAATGTTGGGATTTATCTTTTTGATCTCTTTTATTTTTTTCAACGGATATCGCAAATATTTTGCACCATAAAAACCGGGATGCACGGTCAGGATCAAAACATAATCTATATCGTTCAAATAGTTATTTATTGTTGAAACTCTTGTTTCCGGATTTAAGGCAAAAGCAACTTTCCTTTTTTGTAATTTCGTTTTTTTTATGTAGATGGGAATATCAACTGTCTCTGCCTCGACGATACAAAATTCAA
>JBBSWK010000083.1:0-5243 GCA_038046325.1 Nanobdellota archaeon
CCACCTTGAGTTACCAATGCCTTGACCCACGCATTATTACTGAACCGGTTTTTATTCAGATTTTTACCGGTGTTATTATGAGCGGAACACTGACGCCCTTGTTTATGTATCGCGATATTTTAGGCATTACCCGAGCTGTGGAAAAAGAGTATGGTTCTCCTTTTCCTCCGGAGAATAAACTAAGCTTAGTGATTCCTGAAACCAGTACAAAATATAATCTACGTGGTGAAGTGATGTTCCAGAAGATTGCCGGGATGTGCGCTGAACTGGCTGATCTTATTCCCGGAAATGTGGCGTTCTTCTTTCCATCGTATCAATTGCGAGATGCTATTGCCAATCATCTGCGTACTTCTAAGAAATTATTTTTTGAGAAAAAAGAAATGTCTGCTGAAGATAAAAACACTTTTTTGGCAGAATTCAAAGAGTATAAGAATAAAGGCGGCATTTTACTGGGAGTTTCAGGAGCCAATTTTGCGGAAGGAATAGATTTTCCTGGTGATTTGCTGAATGGCGTGGTAGTAGTGGGATTACCGTTAGGAAAACCGGATTTGCATACCAAGGAGATTGTCAAATATTATGAAGAGAAGTTCGGCAAAGGCTGGGATTATGGGTATATTTATCCGGCCATGTCCAAATGTATCCAGTCTGCTGGCAGATGCATTCGCAGCGAGACCGATAAAGGGGCAGTGATCTATCTTGACGAGCGCTTTGCCTGGCAGAATTATTATGCTTGTCTGCCAAGGGAAGGATTGCGGGTTACCAAGGAGTATAAAGGATTGTTGGAGACGTTTTTTGGGAAGTAATTTTTTGTTTTGAAGGATCAAAAAAAATTTAAGTAAATCCCCCAGCTCCCATCATCCTCAACACCTGCCTTATCTCATTGATAGTTTCTTGTTGGTGATTTTTATCAGACATCCTCACAAACAGCAAGAGAAGGTCAACTAATTTCTCTTGATCATAGCACTGTAGCTTAAATCCATCAGTGACAAAGTAAAACCGAAATCCTTCATATTTCAGTTCTTTGATGACAATCCCGCCAATGTTTCCTACTGTTTTCCCTTTATGAGGAGAAGATTCAAGTGACTTCAGATGTTCCAGAACTTCCACGCTTTGCTGTTTGAACTTCTTCCTGATTTCCTCATAAAGTGAAGGAACGACTTCTACTTGCGCCATTCTTTCTTAGCCATTTTTATCGCTTCGTCTATAGGTATCGCATTCTTAGAAGAAAGCAAGAATTCCCTTAATTGTTCTTTCACAGCTAAATCATATAACCTTCTTATAATCACTTCATACGTATCTTCTTTAGAGCCAAAGGTGCTGATAAGCTTCTTAGTTTCGTTGCTGATTTGTATTGTCGTTGCCATGCTATAGCAGCTATAGCAGCTATAACCTATAAAGTTTCCTGACCCATTTTACCACTTTTCCTCAACCAGTATACAAAATAGTAACATTTATATATTAATTGTGTTTTACAGTAGAAATAGGTAAAAGCCACGTTTGGGCAGCTATGTCACAATGTGAAGTGGAGCCCCATAGAATTCTACCACCCTCACCCCCTCTTTGGGGCTCCTTTCAACCAATCTTTTTGCGCCTAAGCGAAAACACGAAAAGTGAAAACTATCACTTTTGTGCGCCAACAAAGTCGTTGCTTTGTTCTGCGAGATTGAGCCAAATTCTGTCAAGTGGAACTTCGCTACGCTCAGTTCCACGAGCAAAAAGATTCAGAATTTTAATATACTCTTACTTCGGACAGCTCTCAAACACATCGGCTATGGTAAGGCTAAAAGCCAATTTAGAAATAGTGGGATGAGTTAATACTTTACTTGTCTCTCCTTCGTGTAACAATAAAACTTCCTCACTAATAATTTTACCGGTCTGCTTTTTGATCACATTAACTGGAACGATAGGTGATTCTCCTTTACAATACTGTTCTATCGGCAAGATTTTCCATTCCAATGCCCCTGCGCCAGTATAGCTTCCTTGTTTCGGTTTCAGATCGTATTTCTCACCATCACTGGTCAGCACCTTGATCGCATAATAACTGCATAATTTAGTGCAATCCCCTCCTTCGCCGGTGTAGAGTGAGTCCAAATTCACGCATTTATTATGGACACAATACAAACCTACGTTACATTCCCTATTATCATTGCATTCTCCTCCTGCCGCCAATCCTGCACCTTGTAACTCAGTGGTATCACATACTCCTGAATTGTCTGAGTCTAAGCAACAGGCATCACCAGCGGGGTTAAGCAGATGCGGCGGTGTACATTCTATCTTATAGGTAACTTCTCCCGTCGTTGCATTCTCCTGTCCAGCGACAAGTTTTTTCAAAAAAATAGCTTGCCCGGTGCTCGCTCGTAAAACCAGTAAGCCGCCGGTAATAACGAGGATGCTTATTACCGCAATGATAATCATTTTTTTAGGATCAGCCATATTCAACGCCGGCCGCTGAGTAGATGCTCTACTTGCCATACGCTGTTCACTACGTGGTTCAGCTGCAGCTTCTCTCCTCTCGGGCTGAGAAGATTTGTAGCGACGGTAATTTTCTTTTACAGTTTCATTATACGCTTTTTCGATGTCGCTGTCCATCCATCCGGCTTTGCGTAATTCTTGCTTGATCTGGTGCTTCTTCTTCCCTTGCTTTATACTATTGTGGATATAATTGAGTATTTCAGGATTTACTACACTTTGTTTCCGATTGATGTAATAATATGCTCCATAAACGGCTCCGCCGATCAGGACGAGCACCACAATAACGGCAATAACTTTGCTAAAGGACTGCGATTTTTGCAACGAATCCAGCGTTTGCTGCAATCCTGCTAAACCCGTAGATAAAGAATTGGTTTTGGAAGAGATATCTTGATTACTGTTTTGTAAATTAGCTAATTCAGATTGTAAAGAAGATATTTGGTTTTGAATAGTGATCACTTCTCCTTTGGTTAACGACACATCAGAAGAGAGAGTTGACAAGCTACTTTCCAAGCGGGCTATTTTTGCTTCCAAAGCAGTGATTTTTTCATCGGTGGTAGGCGCTGCAGGGGTTGGAGAGGCAGTTGTTGCTGCTGCATCGGGCGTGCTTGGAGCAGCTGGCAATTCTAATTGAAAGCAAGTTAAGGTTTGCTGGCTGCAATAATAGGAGTCGCCATTCTGTACTAACACTTGACAATCCAGATCGGTAGAACAAGGCCAGAGCGTATCAGTATCTCCAAAAGTGGAAATAGCAAATAGTAAAACAAATAGTACGACTAAAACGGCTCTCTTTTTCATAATCCTCTTTTAAGCTCAGACTATTTTCTGGATTTATATATTTTTGGGTACGTCTCAATCAGAATATTTATATAACTTGAACATCTTTTCTGCTTTCCATGTTAGACATCAAACTGGTAAGGGAAAACCCTACTTTAGTAAAAGCCTCTGAGAAGAAGCGCGGCAGAAATCCGGAGATTGTCGATCAGGTTCTGAAACTGGATGAATCCTGGAAAAAGGAATTAAAGAAAGTTGAAGAGCTCAAGCATAAGCGCAATGTCGTTTCTCAAGAGATCAATCAGGCCAAGAAAAATAAGAAAGAGAAAGAAGCGGCCAAAAAGATCAAAGAGATGAAGGATGTTGTGGAAGAGATCAAGGAGCGCGAGTACAATGCTGATAGTCTTTTGCAGCAACGTAATGATGCTTTAAATAAAATAGGAAATGTTCTTGATAAAGAAGTTCCTACTGGTAAAGATGAGAATGAAAATAAAGAACTTCGCAAATGGGGAAAAATTGCCAAACCAGCCTTTCCCTTAAAGGACCATATTGAATTAGGGTTAGCCTTGGATTTAGTTGATTTGGATACTGCTGCAGCCGTTTCCGGAGCAAGATTTTATTACCTTAAAAATGAAGCAGTATTACTTGATCTAGCACTACAGCGCTTTGCCGTAGACATCTTACTGAAACATGGCTTCTCTATGCACTGGCCGCCGTTTATGCTGAATAAAGCTGCCTTAGAAGGCGGAGTTAACCTTATTGAATTTGAAGACACTATTTACAAGATTGAAGGTGAAGACCTCTATCTAATTGGAACTTCAGAACATCCTCTGCTCGCTCTCAAAAAAGATAAGGTGCTGCAAGAGCATGAGCTTCCAGATAAGATCGGCGGCATCAGCACCTGTTTCAGAAAAGAAGCAGGCGCGCATGGAAGGGACACCAAAGGCATTTTTCGTGTGCATCAGTTCAACAAAGTAGAGCAGATTGTGATCTGCAAACCAGAAGAATCAGCCAAATACTTCAAAGAGATGCAGAAGATTTCAGAAGATATTTTTCAGCAGCTAGAAATACCGTATCGAGTTGTGGCAGTATGCAGCGGAGATATCGGCAACAAACAATCTTTGCAGTATGATATCGAAGCATGGTTTCCTGGACAAAATGAGAAGAAAGGCACCTATCGCGAAGTCACTTCCTGCAGCAACTGTTTAGAATATCAGGCGGTTACGTTGAATACGAAATTCGCTACCAAAACCGGAGAGCGGAAATATGTGCACATGCTCAACAATACTGCAATCGCTACTTCACGCGTTATCGTTGCAATTCTCGAAAACTTCCAGACTAAAGAAGGTTCTGTTAAGATTCCTAAAGTTTTATGGCCGTATATGAATGGGATTAAAGAGATTAAAAGGAAGAAGTGAATGCAGATACATAAACGTTAAATAGTTTTTAATAATTCTTTGTAAAGATAAGAGGTGGTAAGAATGGTTATCAATGATTTGCTAAGTGATTTAGAACAAGTGGAAAAGCTTCCTGTTTATGTATCTGGGGATATTAAAGATGAAGCAATGCAAAGTGTAATAGAGCATTATAGAACTGTTCCGAAAAGGACAGGAAATACAATTAAACTGCCATTGCTGGAAAAAGTTATAGCTAAAGAAACCACTTTTCAACAAGAATATGAACGTTTAGGTCGGTATGCTTTTTTGATGGGAAAGGGAAATATGTTTTTAGTGAACCCCGGAGTTTCCGATTTGGGTGAAAAAGTAAAGTATTTGGATAATGTGGTTAGAAAATTCTATAATTAATTTTTTTAATAAATAATAAAAAGCGCCACCGCCCGGACTTCCACATCCTAAGGATTCACTATCCTTTTGGGATATTTGAATTTCCCAACTTTGGAACAAGTATCCATTATCGTGGGGCTCACAAGATGCCCCACTTGATGGTATTTGTTGAAACTTTGGCTTGCCCAAAGTTTCCGGGAATTCCTTACGGAACAG
>JBBSWK010000084.1:0-4749 GCA_038046325.1 Nanobdellota archaeon
CCAGGAGTGTAAAGAGGGAGATAAGGTCAACCTCATGCTCAATTCCAGCGTGCAGACCGGCCAATTTTTCCCTCGGTTTCCCGGCTTGCCCGGAACCATTACCGGAAAACGTGGCTTCTGCTACCAAGTAAAAGTTTTCGATCAAAACAAGGAAAAAACCGTTTTTGTTCATCCTATTCATCTAAAAAAACAAGAATAAGCTACGAGGAACAAATCATGCCCGCACCGCAATTCGTATCCGAAACACCCCTTGCACTAGCCGAAGTTAAAGCTACTTTGCATTCCGTAGAAAAGCGGGACGGAAGCTTGAATTTCCTCTCTAATAAGGCCAAAGAACAACAGGAATTGTTTGTCACTTGGTCTAAGGAAAAGAAAGATGAGCTATACTCCAAATTAACTGCTCTGAACTTAACTCGGCTTAAAGAAGAGCATTTTTGTAAAATAATTGATTTTCTACCCCAAAACTTGGAGGAATTAAAGGTAATTCTGCAATCCTATCCTTTGAGCTTATCCAAGAAGGACCAGGAAAGCATTGTCGCTGCAGTTACAGAAGTAACCCCTAAATAAGCGCAATTTTTATTAAAGCGAGGATATTACTAGCCAATAACCTTGAATTTGAAACCAAAAAATGAACTCAACCTTGGAACCGAAACCTGTACGAGAGGAGAATGCAATCGTCTTGGATCACCTGGAACATGGGTATCCATTCGAGCAAGCTTCTGTCAAGACTCCGATAGTGCAAGCTCTTGGTTTGGATCACCTTACTCTTCTAGAATTAATTCCTAAAAAAGGCATTATGTTACAGCCGATGCAGAAAGTATACATCGGTGAAGGAAAGCGTGAAGAAATTCACCATATCAAAGGCAAGATCCCTGCAGAAAAACTGACTGCGACTGCTGCCAACAGCCTTACCGAAGCAGTAGAAGAGATAGTTACCGCACAGGAAGCCAGATTTGTCGAATTCTTCAATAAAGCTCAGCCTCTCAGCATGAGAATGCACCAGTTAGAATTATTACCAGGCGTAGGAAAGAAACACATGTGGGAAGTATTGAATGCGAGAAAAGAGAAACCATTCGCTGGTTTTGAAGACATCAAGGAACGGGTTAAATTATTGCCAGATCCTAAGCAATTGGTGATCAAAAGGATTATCGCTGAGATCGAAGGGAAGGAGAAGTATCGGGTTTTTACGAGTTAGATTTATTTTTGGTGTAATCGTTTAATATTTTGCTCTAATCTGCTTAAATATTGGTCGGCTACATCTATGCCCAACAGATTAGCCAGTTGTAGAGAATACACCTGTAAGTCAGGAATGACTTCTTCTTGTATCTGAGTAGTAGGATAATTTTCTCCATGCTCTTGACGTTCACAATATGTTGATAGTTTTCCTAAAAGTTTTCCTACGTGGAGTGTAATATGTCGTATTTTTTCTAGTTCAGAGGCGCTATGTTGCCAATATTTAGAATCATATTCTGCCTGTTTATTCTGAAGATCTTTGGTATCCATTTTACTAAAAAAACAAAGGTTTCTTAATAAAGATTTCCACTCATTTTTCTAAAACTACCACAGCATCTTCCAGCGCTGATCTTTTTCTTTCTGCCTGGCTAAATCAGTCATGCCCGCTGCCTTTGCTCTTCGTAGAAATTCAGCTGTAATTGCTTTCACTCTCAAGCCATTCACATCCACATCACTTTGCAAGAAACCATAGCGTTCCAAAAGCTTATCCAGCAACTTTGCTTGTGTTTCTAGATTGACCTGCACTATTCCTGAAGTAGCAACTTGATACTCTTGTTCCAACTCTTTTAATTTCTTCAACTGAGATGAAAGCTCTTTTGTATCTGCCTGGATTTCGCTGAGAAATTCGCTTATGGCTTCAATATCAGAAAGTACATCTACTTTTTTTGCGGACTGCTTCCCATGAAACAGCCTATTGAGCCTCTTTTTGAACATAAGCAAATCAATTATTTGAAGAATATAAATCTTTTCTTATCTTTATTATCTAACTATCTTTCAGCTTTACTTTTACCTTATCAGAAAATTCTAAGGAAAATTCCTGCCTATATCTTTTTCCATACTTCAAGGCCAATTCTGCTTTATACAATTCCTTCCCTACATAAGCAGCATGCTCTAATCGAGAAATCAATTTTTTCCTAATAATAGTGTTATAGATTTCAGTCGCATTACTGCCAGATATCATCTTCGTAATAATATGCTTATACGTGCAGAAGCCTGCTTCGATGCGTTTCTTTTTTTTATTCACCCGGATAAGGAAATATCCTTTAGGGTCAGGACGCCATTCTTTAAGAGGATCGTGGCTAGACTTGATTGTCTCCGTAATCTTTTCCGTCTGCTTGAAAAATTTGTACCTCGGTTTAGCCATAGTCCATACATTCTATTTATGGTTTATAATAGTTATGTGTCAAAATAGAGCTGGCAAAAGTCGCCAGCCTAATTTTGATCACGCATGAAATGTGGAAAAAAACCACATTTCAGCGCTGAAAATAAGTCGTTGCTTATTTTCATGCGCAAGAATTTCACTGCTTAAAGTAATTTACCTAAAATAGTGTGGAATTCTCCGCGTTTTAGAAGTAAAGTGTTTTTTTCTTTCAATTTAAATAATTTTATAAATAACTACTCCTTTAATCTACCAAAAAAGGTGAATGCATGTCTACTATTCGTTATATCTGTCAAGGCAGCTGCGGCCAGAAGATTACTGTAGAAACCTACCAGAAAGGGCAGAAGAAGTGTAATGACCGCTCTTGTGACAGTTTTGGTTCTGCCTTAGAGCGCGGAGAATATTGCGCGCAATGCAACACCAGTTTCGATGAAGGCGAGGACCATTTCTGTATATGAAAAAGTGTCAACTTTCTTCCTGGGATTTATCAGAAATAAAGCCTGCTACATTGCAGAAAACCTTCCAGGAGATCGAAAATAAAACCAAACATCTTGAACAATGGCGGCCTAAACTTAAGAATAGTGTCTCCACCAAAGATTTTCTCTCTCTTCTTGCTGAATTGGAAAAGCTGCAGATCATCAACAGCAAACTGGGCGTCTACGCTCAACTACGGTTTGCGGAAGATTCCAGCAACCAGGAAGCCAGCGCCTTGCTTTCACGGGTAGAAACCTTTCTGACTAAAATAAACAACCGCCTGCTTTTCTTTGGCTTGTGGTTCAAACAACTTCCAGAGAAAGAAGCATCACGACTTATCCGTTCCAGCGGAAAATATCATTATTTCCTGAAGAAGATGTACCAATTGAAGCCCTACATACTTGAAGAAAAAGAAGAGAAGATCATCAACATCAAAGATGTGACTGGAGTATCGGCATTGAACAGCATTTACACTATCCTTTGTTCTCAATTTCAGTTTGAATTCCAAGGGAAGAAGATAGGGCAAGAGAAATTACTTACCTTTGTCCGCAGCCCTTCCTCACAGAAGCGGGAAGCGGCATATCGAACCTTGCTAGAAAAATACAAATCTCATAAAGACCTCATCGGCGAAACCTATCGCAACATCGTTAATGACTGGCGGGAAGAAAATGTGCATCTGCGCGGCTACAAAAATCCAATCAATGTGCGCAATGTGGGTAATGACATCCCAGATAAAGCGGTGGAAGCATTGCTCAAGGTATGTGAACGCAACGAAGTATTGTTCCAGCGCTTCTTTGAAATGAAACGGAAAAAGTTAGGATTGAAAAGAATGCGCCGTTTTGATCTCTATGCGCCTTTGCAGAAGAAAAAAGAGAAAGAAATACCTTATCATGAGGCTGTTTCTACCGTATTGGAAACGTTCCAAGATTTTTCCCCTGCCTTTCATCAGGAAGCATTAAACATCATCGCCGCTGATCATATCCATTCCCAAGTGCAGAAAAATAAAGATACCGGCGCATTCTGCTGCAGTGTTACCTCGAAATTAAATCCGTACGTCTTGTTAAATTATACTGGAACCTTACGTGACGTTTCCACCCTAGCTCATGAGCTTGGCCATGGTATCCATCATAATCTTGCCCGTGAACAGACTGAATTTACCTTTCATGCTCCTCTTCCCCTAGCTGAAACAGCATCTATCTTTTCTGAGATGGTTCTTTCCGAACGGCTTTTAAAAAAATATCCGGACCGGGCTAAAGATCTGCTCTTCATCAAATTGGAAGAAATATATGCTTCTATCATAAGGCAAGCTGGATTTGTGCGTTTCGAACTCAAAGCGCACCAGATGTTAGAAGAAGGGAAAACTATCGATGAGATCAGCAAAGTGTATCTGCAAGATCTACGCAAGCAGCTGGGGCTTAAAGTTGAGGTTGATGAGATTTTCGCCTACGAATGGTGTTACATCCCCCACATATTTCACACTCCTTTTTATTGCTACGCCTACGCTTTCGGAAATCTGCTGACTCTCGCCCTTTACGAAACCTACAAAGAAAAAGGATCGGCCTACGCTAATAAGATAATAGAGATGCTGGCCAAAGGCGGAAGTGAATCGCCATTGGAGATCACCAAAGCTGTCGGCGCAGACATCACTTCGCAAAAATTCTGGCAGAGCGGATTTGATGCCATTGCGCAAATGCTGAAAAAAGCAGAAAATGCAGAGTAAATTTCTTTGACCTATTTCATATGATGAAGGTCTGTTTCAAACTCAGCGGAGGATTTTGTTACTATTCTCCAGAAAAACAAAAATCTTTTAAATCACTACTGAATTCATGCAATTCCAAAAAAAATTTTGGAGGAAGCAAAATAAAAAAATGGTATCGCATCTG
>JBBSWK010000085.1:0-1210 GCA_038046325.1 Nanobdellota archaeon
ATCGCAAGTCTTATCAAAGAACTATACCTACTATCATACACCTAAACGCCATATTTGTCAATAGTAGGAGGTAATGTGCACACACATATGGCGGTTTCTCCTAGAATGGAGGAATGAGTATAAACATGATTAAAACAATCAAAGAAGAGAAGTTAAGGTGGGTGCTACCGGTCGTAAAGAAAGAGATGAAGTTGGTTGAGGTGGCAAAGCTATGCCCGCATGGCAAACGCAGTCTGGAGCGTTGGACAGCGGCATACAAGAGCTTTGGAGAAGCAGGACTAGAACCAAAATCAACCGAACCCAAAACTCAAGAAAAAGAAACACCGATCTGGATCAAAGAAAGAGTAATTGAAGTCAGAAAGAAAACAAAAAAGTGCGCGTTAAAAATACACTGGCAATTGGAAAAGGAAGGAATCTTAATTCACGAGAGAACCATTGGAAAGATTTTGAAAAAAGAAGAACTGGTACGAAAGTACCGAGTCAGGAAAATTAAATACAAATATATTAAAGCAGAAAGACAGCCCGGAGAACTCATGGAGATCGATGTTAAGTATGTGCCCGGACACATTAAAAACAAAAGATATTACCAATACACGGCAGTTGATACAGCTTCGAGATGGAGGCACTTGGAAGTGTTCGACGAGCAGTCCAGCTATCACTCAATTGTATTCTTAAAGATCGTAATGTGGAAATTTAAACACAAAATACAGGCCATCAAAACCGCCAATCATTCAACCTTCACCAATCTTTACAATGGAACTAACCAAAGGAGCGACATGACGGTAAAAACATTGCATCCTCTAGATGTTTTTTGTACGGAAAACAATATCGTCCACTATCTCATTGACCGAGGCAAGCCTGCTCAAAATGGAACGGTAGAAAGAAGCCATCGAGAAGATGAGGAGAAATTCTACCAACAAAAAAAGTTCAGAAACATCTGGCACTTGCAAAGAGAGCTCAAAGCATGGAATACTTACTACAACAATTTAGAGCATTGCGGTTTAAACGGCAAAACGCCGAATGAATTTCTGACAGATTATCAATTAATTAAACCGCCATATGTCCGTACCTAAAACACACTGGTGGTCAGGCTGCTAATTACTGTGTTTTTTCTGGTTTTGCAGCACTCAATGATGCCAGTACTGCACGGTGGGGACTTATAAGTACAACCTCTGGTGGGTATCTATGGAAGGGTTTGATGAAAATAGGA
>JBBSWK010000086.1:0-7258 GCA_038046325.1 Nanobdellota archaeon
AGCTGTTCCCAACCTGGAAGTAAAGTTTGTAAAGGATTTGCTTGACGCTATTGCCTTATCTGATAAAATTAAAGTGATCACCAAAAAAGGAGAATTATATGTTTCTTCCATCCCGATGCAAATTGCCTATAAAAAGTACGTTTTGCAAACTTCTAAAGATTTAGAAGATGCTCGCCACTTGCAAGGCATGTTTAATGTTAAAGACGAAACAATTAAAAACTACAAATCTCTCTTTAAGCAATATGGACGAATCTAGATCATCCTTTAAGGAGATTAATCAAAAGCAGCGGGATTGGTTTATTGATTACTGGGTTAATTATATGAAGTTACGTTCTGATAAAGAATGGAGCAAACAACAGAATGTTCTTATCAACTCCGTGCTAAAGACTGCCACGCAATTATCCAGAAAAGATTATCTTAAATTTAAAGGAGAAAAGTTTTCTAAGGACATTTGAATCCCTGTTCCACTTTTCAGTAATAATGAATTTTAATTGTTATTTCTCAGCTCCTAAATGGTTTTAAAGAAGTTATTTCTCTTTCTCTTTTGATGGATGCGTATTTGGATATTGTTAAGAAAGTTCTGCAAAAAGGGGTAAAAACCGGAAATAGGACTGGCGTAAATACCGTTGCGGTGTTTGGCGAAAAGTTTGAACACAATATGGCTGATGGTTTTCCTTTATTGACGACAAAAAAAATGCGGTATGAAGGAGTCTTCAGCGAATTAGAATTTTTTATTAAGGGCCTGACCGATAAGCGCTGGCTGCAAGAGCGTAATAATCACATTTGGGATGATTGGTGTAATCCAGAGAAAGTTCCTTACGGTCATGATAAAGAAACCCAACTCGGGATGACTGAAGAACCAGATTTAGGCCCTATCTACGGTTTTCAATGGCGGCATTTCAGCGCAGAGTATAAAGGTTTAGGGATAGATTATTCAAGACAAGGTGTTGATCAACTTGCTGATTTAGTGGACACTATTAAAAAAACCCCCACTAATAGAAGAATGATTGTTTCTGCGTGGAATCCTGCTCAATTACATCAGATGGCTTTGCCTCCTTGCCATTATCAATTTCAGGTTAATGTTGCCGAAGAAAAACTGAATCTCGCCTGGACGCAGCGTTCTGTCGACACCATGCTGGGGCTGCCTTTTAATATTGGAAGTTACGCTTTATTGCTTCATCTTTTAGCAAAAGAAACTGGACATAAAGAAGGAAAGCTGATTGGATTTTTAGGGGATACCCATATTTATGAAAACCATGTTGAGAAGGCAAAAGAGCAGCTCACTCGAAGTACATATCCGCTCCCCTCCATCAAAACAGAACCATTTAAATCTATTTTCGACTGGAAGTACACAGATACAACAGTTGTTAATTACCAGCATCATCCTTTCATAAAATTTCCAATCGCAGTCTAAAAGGAGGAGATACCATGAGAAAACCAGAAATAATATTAATAGCCGCAGTGTCGCGAAATAACGTTATAGGAATAGATGGAAAAATCCCTTGGAAATTACCAGAAGACCTGAAACGATTTGCAAAGTTAACCACTCCTCATCCAGTAATCATGGGCCGTGTAACCTATGAAACTATCCCCGCAAAATTCCGCCCACTTCCCGAAAGGCAGAATGTTGTGCTCACCAATAACACTTCCTTCCACGAGCAGGGCGTATTACGTTGCTCATCTTTAGAAGATGCTCTTGACGTTTTGGAAGACCGAAGTTCTTGGAAAGACGGAATAAATTATTCTAAAATCTTCATCGGTGGTGGTCAGCAAGTCTACCAAGCCGCGATGGAATATGCAACTTCTTTAGAGATTACGCATGTTGACCAGTATGTGGAAGGAAAAGAGATGCGTTATTTTCCCACCATCAATCCTGCTGAGTGGGAGATGAAAAAACAGGAACCACGTGAAGGATATTCCTTTGCAACATACAAAAGGAGATAGGTGGTAGTGTGGACGAAGGAAAATTCATTGTTTTAGAGGGGATAGATGGTTCAGGAACCAGTACGCAAGGGCCGCTGTTAGTAAAATATCTTTTTGAGAAACTTAAAAAAAATGTTCCGGTCTTGAGCAGAGAACCTACTGAATTGTCTTCGTACGGAAGAGAATTACGCCGTCGTCTGGAAGGAAGGTTACTGCCCGGGGAAGAGGTTATCCATGATCCTGTATATTGGGTTTCTCTTTTTTTTAACGATCGGAAATGGCATGTTGATAATGTTATTACCCCTAGTCTGAAGATAGGTTTACAAGTAATCTCTGATAGATATAAGCTTTCTACTATTGCCTATCAATCCGCGCAAGGAGCGAGTATGGATGACCTCATTAAAATACACGATCGCCTGCCTGTTCCTGATCTGACCTTACTTTTGGATGTTTCAGCAGAGATAGCTCTCACCAGAAGAGGTAGAGATCAACATCGTACTCAAGAATATTTTGAAAGCCTGGAAACACAGCGGAAAGTGCGAAATCAATATCTTCTTGCCGCACAACAATTATCTTCTTCTGAAAAGATCGTGATTATCGATGCTTCAAAATCAATTGAAGATATAGCCAAAGCAATCCAGCAAGAAGTAAACAAGTTATATGGGTACAAATAAATATTATTCCTTCTTCTCCTCTTCCTCAGGAAAAAAATCTCCTAGCTTCCTGCACTTTCTCTGTTCTTTATAAGAAATCTTAGGGCTATCTTTAGACAAAAATCTATCACCTCTTTTTGAAAAGGCAGAAAGGAGTTATCCATCCTACCTCTCCCTACTAACATCTATCGAAGAAAAAGAAAGTCCTGAAGTATATAAAGACTGTTGATATGGGAACTATAGTGTTATGATTTGTTTATTCAAAAGATGAAACTAGAATGTAATCACTGTCCTCTATCAATCAGGTCCATACTCAGATGAGAATCAACTGCTCCCGTCTCTGCATTGATTTTAATATTGATAAACTTTAAATCTTTGGTAATGAACGTAACATTCCATAATGCTTTACCTTCTAAATTCTGCAGAATGACAAAACCATCCCCTCTGCCTGCTTTGGGAAATAATTCTTCTACATTGGTAGCAAACACGTCAACTGCTTTCTCAAAAGCAGTTTTTACTGATTTCATATCTAGCTCTTCTACTTTCTGCTCAGGCTTCTTGAAAACGTCATCTTCATTCTCTTTTACGGTTATGGTCTCGCCGTAGGCAAAAACGGTCATCTTCTCAGAATCAGGATCGTAAAAGCCGATCTCCCACTCACTCTTCAATTCGCAGTCAGCAGAAATGGGACAAAAAAAATGAGAAAGGTATCCTTGTGGATGTTTTTTCTTCCAAGAGAGGTATTTTTCACTTTTTTCTATCTTGACCAGCATCTCCTTGAGAGAAATCATTACGAGTACTCTCTCCAGGTGTAATTACATTTTGTGCATTTAAAGAATCTGGTTTCCGGTTCATCAGCGCCTCGCGTTTGTTGAGTCCAGAAATAGGCAATCTTATTATCGCACTTCGGACAAGGAGTCTTAATTTTAGGTTGAGTTTCCACATGCTCTACTACTTCTATTTTCTTGCTGGGTTTTACTTTTTCTTTCAATTCTGCTGTTTCTTCATCGGGCGCTTTGGTAAAGCCGCAGCTGCAAAAGAGAACCTTCTTCCCAGCCTTATCTTTCGGCCGCAATATTGAGCCGCATGTTGGACAGAACATATTAATCACCTTGCCTATTTAACTATCGTTATTTTATCCAGAAATCAGCTGGTTATTTATATACTTTACCTAAATGTAGTTAGTATACTGCCATAATCTATTTATATGGATTTGATCCTAGAACAAACCATGAAGAAGGAGATTTATGCGTTAATTAAGACCCTAGAGCAGCAACACGGTGTTCCTGTGCAGGTTTCGGTGGAAAGGCCGAAAGAAACCGAACAAGTATTAAAACGCAGGTTATCAGAAAATAATTTTTCCTACTACGAGGAAGGTTTATGGTTCATTAGAATCCAGAGCCTGTGAAGTTTTGCCTCTGCCTACTAATGTTCATGAAGTCAAACATGATCTAGATTTAGTAGTTGGAATATACTCTTCTTTACGTCAGCTTAACAACAAAATTAACAAGGTTGAACGGTGGCCATTCTTTTGCCTTCATGGTTGTGATTTTGATGAAGGGTTACGAAACCATTTAGCAGCCAAGTATGAAGTGAAAGAAAAATTGGTAGGAATTGCTCATGGCGGCGAAGCGGATTGGTATACTGTTGATGGGGTAGAAGCTGACTTGGGAGACTGGAAAAAGAAAAGACCTGATTTATTTAAAGAATCAGTACGATATTTGGAAGATAACAAAGTTCCGTTTTGGTATCACCGCCTTGCAGCTACTCCCTACGGAGTTTATATTGCTGAAGATTTTGGTGATTATATCGGTGGAGAGGATGTCTTAAAGCACTACTTTGACAGTAACGAATTAGAAAGCCTAGCTTTAACTCAAAAAATAGCTGACATTAAATTAGAATTCTTGAAATGAGTGGTGACCTTTCTATCTCTGAATATTCCAGCCTAACGGCCGTACCGCTTCCACAAATAAAATTTTCACCCAGCCTAGATAAGGTATTCTAAATAAGCCTTGGCCATAGATTCGAGATTGGTCTACTTTGTCTTCTCCAGCAATCATGCCATTATTATGATCGCCTTTGGTTTGATAAAATCGTTGCCCTTCTTCTTCCCACTTCTTTACCATTCGATGTATGATTGGCTGCGGCCGGTCTCCCTCAAAAATGAGAATATCTCCTACTTCTAGGTTCTTTGAATTTGCTCTCCAGAGGACAATGACATCTCCTTTATTAAAGCCGTTCGAGAACGGAAACTTCCTGAATTGCTCTTTGCTGATTCCTCGCTGTTCATACCAGCTTCCGCATACTTCCCAATAATTATTAAACGATTCTTTAAAATCTCTATAATAAGTTTCACACAACTTTCCCTTATGCAACCCATGCTCCATGCTTTCACTGACTACTGCGACGATGGGAAAGCTTGTTCCTAACACCACTCCTAGCAAGGGATAGAGGATAAATTTGATCACTAAAAATGCCACTACTATATTAGCCATCCAGCTGCCTAAAGAATCATCATGCCAAAAAAAATTCCAGGTTTTCTTGAGTTTTCCTTCTTTATCCATGCTTTATCTATTCCTTCATGCTTTAAAAAGCTTTTTATAGAGAAAATGTGAAGAGATATCACATTTTCTAAATATGAATCTTATTTGACAAGTTGCCAAAAGATTCATATAACTGGAAGTTTTAGTACGGTTTATGCTTGATAAAGAGAAAATTGTTTTCTTAATTAAGGAGATCAAGAAAAAAAGAGAATTACAAGCTATTGATGATAACTTTGTAACTGGACATATACATAAATTCCTGCAACATGAACCAAAAACTGCCAAAGCATTGCAAGAAAATTTTAATCGCAAATCAAAAGCATACACCGCCGTAGTTAAAAATGTCCGCGCTCAGCTGAGAAGAGTGTATGGTTTATTTCGTGACGATGTCAAAGAACGAAAAAGATTGGTAGAAGAATTGTTGGTTTCGTCAAAACAGCAGAGAGCATTTCTTCTCCATAAAATTCTTTCTACTCACTCCTCAACACAGGAACGCTTGCCTTCGTACGAGGAATTATATCAAAAAATATTTTCCATCACCGGAAAACCTAAAACCATACTTGATCTCGGCTGTGGCATCAATCCTTTTTCTTTCTCCTTCATGAAACTGAAAGAATGCGCCTATTATGCCTATGACCTCAATCAAGAAGAAATTGCCTCGCTTAACCAGTATTTTCAGCAGCTGCACAAGGAGAATCCTTCAGTTACTGGAAAAGCAATAGTCGCTGATATAAATAAAATTACTTTTCCTAAAGCTGATATCTGCTTTCTGTTGAAAATGACTGATGTCATTGATAAAGGAAAGGGCCACAAGAGGACGGAAGAATTGCTCAACAAAATCCCAGCAAAATACGTGGTGGTTAGTTTTGCTACCAAAACCATGAGCGGCAAGGAAATGACTGCTCCTCGACGAAGCTGGATGGAATGGCTGTGCAAACGCTTGGGATGGGAATATACTATTTTAGAATTTTCCAATGAGATATTGTATCTAGTGAAGAAAAGATAAACCTATATAATCAATATTTTAGATCAAGAAATAATGCACTAATATCTTAACCCGTTTATTTTCTTCATTTGTTTTAGGTGTGAAAAATTATTTCCTTTTACTCGTTAATCGCAACACTTCCTTTACGCATTTATCTAAAGACCTTTGATAAATAGTATATTTTTTCCTGAAATCTGTGGCCAGGTATACAATCTTATCAGAAAGAACAGGATCAATATTGTTGATTGCCCCGCTAAGAATTATTCTGTTGGTATGATGCTCACCCGTCACTCTTGAATCTTCGTTAAAAAGAAAATAATGGCTTCCCGTTGGTTGTTGCTCTGGGTACCATACATGCCCAATAGCAGCGATTCTAGCCTCATACACCGCAATCAATCCTTTGGTAGGATAGTATTCTGGCATTAATGGCGGGCCATAAGGAACTGTAGTCCAATAACCATCTATTCTTATTGCAGGGTTTCGATGATATTCTTCCCATTCCATCTTAATATTGTAACAATACTTCTACATCTCTGCCAAAGATTCCTTTCAGGCTCTCAAACAACGGTTCCTTAACAAATACTTTCTTCGGGAATTTTGCTTTAGCCAGTTCTTTTTCGAATTCTTCCAAGCTACTCTTCTCTAAGGGGGCTAAACTTCCATCCGGCCTGATTGTTGCTTTTTCAATCTGCTGCTCTTTGGCGTCTACATCATGGATCACAAAAGCCATGGTATCAAGCAAGATCACTTCGCCGAATTTCTCACCGTGCTTTACACGAACTCGCGCACGTTCCATTTCCTGCCCGCGCTTACGCTGCATGTACTCCACCAAGAACTTAAACAAGCCTGAACTTCCTTTGCGTGCTTTTTCAATATCAGTCTTAGTCAGCTTTTTCTGATCATATTTGTGTTTTGCTTCAATGATCTCATTCAGGTCTCGCAAGTACCGCGCCGGAACTTTTCCCGTGCTGATCAATTCGTCTTCAAACAATTTAATCAGCTGCGAATCCTGTGCTTTTTCCACGCCTTCTAGCTTCAGCACATCTCTGATGATGGTCATGACTTCATCGTACAGCATGGTGATGCTCCGTTCATCATGCTTGGTTTCGATCTCAGCAAATAATTCTTTAATTCTTTTCAAGAACTTTTCCGCA
>JBBSWK010000087.1:0-1417 GCA_038046325.1 Nanobdellota archaeon
GGCGGCTTATCTCTCAGCTTAAGAACTTTCCAGGTGATGATAATCAACAACGTAATGGTTACAAAGAAGAGAATGGCCATACCGCGCAGGGTGAAAAGTTGTTCTTCTAGCAAGTTTAATATTTTATCCAACGGATAAGGAACATAAATTAAATAAAATTCTTTCTTTACTCCTTCTACCGTGATATTTGCAGGAAGACCAGGCATCTCTTCTGAAATATTTGCTGGACAGATGCCGCAATCAACCGGACAATTAGTACAGGTCTCAGTCAATTGGCATACTTTATCCCCACAATATCCCACGAAAGGCCCTGCAGCTTTTCCTGCTACTCCTCCTCCACCTCCTCCTGACGGTACTGGCGCAGGTGCTGGAACGGGAACAGCAACTTCACAATCACTAAAGAAATAATAGGTTAATTCACTCTGATTTACTGGAACCATCATTTGATAATCATGAGTATCTTCATCAAAACCTTGAGTATTAAGAGAAATATTACTTACGAAAATAAGAACATTAGATTGATTAAGGACGCCTAGAGCGAAAGGGCTGTCTGAGGATCCTGAAACTTTCATAAATGTGGTCGGAACATTGCTAATCAAGGTTGAGGAGACAAGGAAATTCCTGGTGGTGGTAACCGTTTTCGAGCCGGATTCAAGATGATTGCTGCTAAGGCCTAAAAAAGCGTCAACTGATTCCTTTGTTCCAGCGCTGATTCCTTCAAAAATCAAATTATTCTGGGTGCTGGCATAGATTTCATCTCCTAAACAGGGAAGAATAAGATTACGCTCGGTAACATTACCTCCTTTTGCGACCGCGGAAGGCGTGGGAGCAGAAGCATCAACCGTAATTTCGCCAAAGTACCCCTGCCAATGACCGGATTGATTGATTTTAGTAGTATTAGCATAGGTTACATTTCCTCCTTGTGCACCAGTAGATACAGCCCCACCAGTGATACTCTCAGAAGGATACTGAAAGTTTTTAATAAGATTTTTTCCTGTAAGGAAGAAGATAGTTAAAAAAAGTATGCTTACCACTACGGTTAAGATTAATTTGGTTGATTTTAACTGAGAATTCATTGCCTTCTTTTTTTTCTGTATTTTAGCATTAATACAAGGATAATGACGATAGCTACTAAGAGAAGCGGCTTGTATCGGCTTTCCGTAAACTTCAACTCAAATTCCCGAACCAGTGTTTTGAGCAATATTCCTTCTCGTTCTCCGTATCTGGCTCGAACCGTAATGAGCTTATTATGTTCAAAATCAGCTTCTTCAAGAGGTGCTTTTACCATAAAAATAGCTGATTTTCCGGGAGGTACTGCTTGTGCTGCTGATCCGAAGGTTATTTTTTCATCGTTGATGCTTACATCTACTACTTCCAGGTCGAGGTATGCCTTTTTCTGTCCCCGATTTTGAATCGT
>JBBSWK010000088.1:0-5924 GCA_038046325.1 Nanobdellota archaeon
ATAAGCCAGTATGTGGAAGCACATTACAGTTAAATACAGACAATTTTAGAATAATTTATGTGTATTTGCCGGTTTTATTGTACCTAATCAACCACCGTAAACTTTATATATGTAGGTGGCATTTAAAGTCCCCAAAGCGCGTAAAATCCGCATATTAATGAGGGTGAATGGTCATGGAAGAAAAAGGGAAGAATTATTCTAAGGAATTATTAGGCAAAACTATCGTTTCCAAGTCAGGTAAAAAGTTCGGAGAAGTAGGCGATTTAATCTTTGAAGTTGGCTCTGGCGAATTGATTCACTTGTTACTTAAAAATCCTACTTCCTATACTGATAAAATGGAATTAGAAAAAACCAGAGAAGGAAACATCCTTATTCCATTTTCCGCAGTCATCGCCAGCGGTGATTACATCGTGGTAGCAGAAGAAGATATTATTTAATTTTTATAATTTATTCTTACATTATCTAATGTTATTATATTTTTATTTACTAAACTAAAAGTTGCGAGAATATTTATAGATCAAGCGGATGCTGGTAGATGATAGTGTCTTGTTTTCCACGCGGCCCCTGGGTTAACATAACAAATTCTCTGCCCAATTCCTGTTGAATTCGGTCGACATATTTTTGAGCATGAGGATGGAGTGTTTGTCGATCTGCTTCAGTAAAGTTTTCCCAAGAATTAAATTCTACAGTAATAGGCTTGGCTCGCCTTAAGAAATCTCTTCTATGAAAAGAATCCTGCCATTCTTCATACCGTTTTCCATCTATTTCATAGGCGACCACTATCTTCGGTTTAACTCCTACTGTATGGAGAGTGGTCATGCGATCTCCGCAGGTACCGATCAAATAATCCATCTCGCTTTTGGCTATGCTGTATCTTGCTAGAACCGCATCAAACCATCCTAACAGTCGATTCTTACCTGAACCAGTCCCTCTTTCTCCCCAAGCTTCTCGAACCACCGGCTCAAGATCAGGATCCATCCTGGAAACAAAAGCCCGGTCTCTCGCTCCTACGCTGCTGACGTACAGTTTAAAGACACCAAAAATAGTATCTGCCCAACGAGGTGCTCTTGCAGGATGGGATGAAGTAATACCTGGATAGAGGCCTGCGTTTATATCCAATCCTACGCCATGAGCGTTAACAGCAAAAGCATAGTGGGAACCATGTTTACGTAAAGCAACATGATCCTGCATTACAAATGATGACAAAAATTCCCGTTCTGGTTGATACCGTTCAGCTAACCTACGCGCTTTTTCTTTTCTATCATGATCTTCGATAAATACTTTTTCAAGCAGTATCTCGGTCATCAAGTCCTGATCTAAAAACTCTATAAATCGTAGTCCCTTTCGGGCATATTTATCTGCAGCGGTCTGGAGGACCCCATTTCCAGTAGACATATGTTCTCCAACAGTATGAAGATTTTCTTGATCCGCATCAATATGATATTGTAACGTAATGTGGGCATTGGGAGCAATTCCGAAGTTATCTGGAGTAACCTTTATGCCTCGCCGAAGGAGCATTTTCATCTCCTCCATCAATTTTTCAGGCCGGATATATTTTTCTTCCCCGATCTGGCTGAAGGCTTTTTCGGCTATAAGAACTCCGGCAGGAGTCTGGCGAAGAACGAATTCCCCTCCATGTATAAAATATGAATTTGCGGCGTTGTTTGCTCCTACATTACTATATGAAAAAATGGGTTTACCCTCATTCGCCGCTGGAAATTTTACTCTCAATGCTGCTTCTTCAAGAATGGAAGATAAAGCGTTTCCTTTACCGCCATCACCAAAGAATCCATCAATATAGGCACTACTTTTTCTCATAAAAATACAATTTTCTAATTACTTTTAACTATTTAGATTATTGAAACTAGAAGTTATATTGGTAGAGGAGTTATATTGGTAGGGGTTTAGTACTTAATTTCTTCAGCTATTCTTTCCGTTCTACTTTCACTCCCGGCTTAAACTCTTCATCGATCTTCTGCAGGTAGTCTTTTATCCTGCTGACCACCGAAGTGAGGATGAAATTTTCCACTTTTTCTTCAAAGATCTCAGAAAGATGGTTGAATTCGGTAATCCGGTACAAGTTGGCATTAGTTTCAATTAAATGAAGATCTTTCAATCGTTTCAGTTGTCGGCGGATGTTGGAAGAAGCGATCCCTAACATGGGAAGCCCAGCATTCTTCCGAGTGCTCATGACATTGTTTTTAATCTCTTCAGAATGAAGTTCTTCACGATTCTGTCTTGCTTTCAATAAAACGTGAAAGACGTCAACAACCACATCTCGTGAATCTCCTGGCTGGAGAAGGCCTACTGAAAGACAAAACTTTCTGACTAATTCACGATCACTGACGGTTGGTTTCTCGTATCTTCTTAATGTGATTTCGGCTAAAGGTGTATCTCTGCTAATTCTTGCCATTTTATTGTTCCCCCTTCACATTAAGAAGGCCCGAAAATTTTGTTAGGAATTTTCGTTGTCTTCGTAAGGTTATTTCTGCTAAAGGTGTATCCCGACTTATTCGTGCCATATTGTTTTCCTCTTTTTCTTTGATTTTTCTTTTTTATTGTTGCAATTATTTATTTTTAAATTCTTAAGGACTAAGGGTGTAGATAGCAAAAGACGAGTTTTCCTTTCTCTTTATTACCTAATTTCGCAAAATACATCCTTTCCAACTGAACTATTTCGCCTTCTTTTATTTTTTCCAAACCCTTTTCCCCTACACCAAGAGCTTTCTCTCCGGTGTCAAGCATGACTTCGACTTTTGGCAATTCTTTGGAAACCGGCAGCCAATGGATGATAAATCCTTTATGAGGATTATTTTTGTAATCTTCATACTCTTCGGACACAAATTTCCATCCCTTGCCATCGAGGGTAAAATTACAGTAATCCATCAGGCGGTGGACTTTTCCTTTGCCTAATTTTGTAAGATCTGCTTGGGAGATGAAAACTTTGCCTTCAGCTAGAAGAGTTCTTTTTCCTCGCTTAGGGAAATCTGGATGCAAGTCTAATGTAGCTTCCTTTTTAGGAGCGCCTTTGATAGTTATCTCGACTGGATTGGAAACGAAAAAATATCGATTAGCATGCGGTTCGATAACTTCCCGGTTAAAAGCATTGATCATTTTCCAAAACTCTTCCTGGCTCACGGTTTTGTCCGCTAAACTGAGACCAATTTCCATGGCAAACTTGCGGAAAGCTTGCGGTTGATAACCGCGCCTTCTCAAAGCAGGAAGAAAGGGTAAACGAAGATCGTCCCAGCCGGTGTACTGTTTTTGTTCTATGGCATGCCTGGTCTGGGTCGTACTGAGAGTGAAACCTTCAAAATTGATCCTCCCCCAGTGTTTATACATAGGCGGTTTCCAGCCTAAATAGTCCATAATCAGCGCTTCTTTAATAGCGTTGTCAGCATGATCTTTCCCGTTTAAGACATGGGTAACGCCAGTTTCGTGATCGTCTATGGAAACGGCAAAAACCATCAGCGGCCAGACTTTTTGTTCCTTTCCTGTTTTTGGGTGGACATGCTCGTTGATGCGCATGATGGGAAAATCACGCATAGCTGGATTTTTATGTTTGATGTCAGTTTTTAATCTTAGGACTGCTTCCCCTTCCGCGTATTCAGAAAACATTTTGGCGTAGCGTAATTGATTTTCTTTTACCGAGAGATTCCGACAAGGGCAGGCAATTCCCTGATTCTTTTTTTCCCTCCATTCATCCGGATTGCATTTGCAAACATAGGCTTTTCCTTTCTGGACAAGTTGTTCAGCATAATCATAATACATTCCCAGACGGGAAGATTGAACGATTGGATCTGAAACATGATTGTCTGACAGCCACTTGGTATCTTGAGGAATAAGATCGTAAGCAGGAGTATAGATATTTTCAGGATTGGTGTCTTCTATTCTGAGCAAGAATTTTCCCTCATACATCTTTGCGTATTCGTAATTCAGGGAAGCGCCATACGCATGTCCGATATGCAATGGCCCGGATGGAGAAGGAGCTATTCGAACGACTACTTTCCCTTTTTCAGCGTTAGGTAAAGGTTTTAATGGCCCTTCTGGAAGTTCTTCTTTCTTTTTTTCTAACAGTTCAGGAGCAAGTTTTTGTAACTGCTGTTTGATTTTTGGCAGGGGAAGCATTTCTACGTCGTTGATGATCTTTTCAATTTCTTTCAGAAGCTTGGGAACATCTTTCTTTAAGGCAGGATTGTCTTTAAGGACTAAGCCTAGGATAACATTCTTGTTTACTTTTCCGTTGAATTCTAAGGCGTTCTTTAATGCATGTTTGAGAATACTGTCTTTCATCAATGATTAGATGTGGAGAGAGATTATTAAATGTTTTGATTTGCCTGCTACACTAGGCGAACGTTCTCAAGTGAGGCATTCACTTCGTGCACAAGAAATGTGAAAACTATCACATTTCTGTTCTGAAAACAAGTAGTTTCTTGTTTTCATGAAGCCCCACGACGAAAATCAATTCTTCACTTCCTCAACCTACACACCACCATACTAATTGCCGCTCCAGTTATCCCAAACATGATATCTTTCTGGGCATCCCACTGGTCGCCCTGCATGCCTAAGAAACTTGTTCCAAGAACTGAACTGCGGGTAACAATGACGGCTAGATATTCCATAATTTCGTATATCGCTTTGAAGGAAATGATGACCAAAAAAGGAAGAAGATAGCTTGCCCATCCTCTCAATTTCAGTTTTTGGGTGGCGAATTCGTACACCGGAAAATAGAAGGCCAGCCCGAAGAAAAAGTGAACCAATCGATCGTAATGATTCCTACTTAAGTCAAATATATCTCTAAGCCAGTTAAATAAAGGCATATTAGTGTATGTATAATAGCTCCCAACAGTGTGAAACACTAAATAAAAAAATAACAAAACATAACTACTATTAGAAAATCGAAACTTTTTATACGTTAAAGCCAAAAAAGCAATAAGCAGGACCGTTAAGGTGTTCTCAGCCAGCCAGACCCATCTATCGTAAGGGTTTACAGCGATACCCAACCAAAAAATTGCGAATATAGCAAGTAGAATAATCGGTAATCGATCACTTTTCCTCATCTACATCTTTCCCCGTTCAATAAGCCGTTTCATGCGCTTGATGAATTCATCTGCGTCATGGTAATATTGATCGTAGGCAGAACCTTTAACTTCTTTAATCTCGCGGTGCACGATCAGCTTGCTGAGGTGGTAAAATTTGCGCATAGTTTCGACATATTTTTTTTCCAGCATACCTTGCTTGACAAAGACTTTGTCCAGCATATCGGCAACATGTTCTGGAGTAGGCGGTACTTGCTTTGCCCGCATTAACGCAGCATGTGCAGCATCAATAACTGCCCAATATAAGTCAAGAGTAGCTTGCAGAACATGCCATTTGGAGTTCAACAAGGTTTGCGGAGCTCGGCCGAAATAACGCCAGATACTCTCTTCAGTTGGCCTGATCCTGCCGTTCTTAAGAAGAATCTGCAGTGGCTCAAAGAATCCCGTATCAATAAGCGCGACTCCATCCCGTAAAATATTGACAACCACTGGATCTCCTGCTTTGGTATATTCCCAAAAGGAGGTAAAGGTCATGGAAGTGATGTGAAGTTTGGGAGAAGTGCGAATAACTAACTTCTCTACGATAAGCCGATATCCTTCTATCAACGCTTCACTGAGCTGAAAACGAGTATCATCAGTGATGACCAATAGGTCAATATCGCTTTCAGGAGTGGTTTGTTTTCGGGCAGAACTGCCAAAGACCACTGCGCTGAGCAGAAAGTCGCCTAATTCATTCTTTAACTCTTGGGCAAATTTGTGCGCTATCTTCACATCATCGCTGGGATAGCGGTGAATATTCTCATTCTCTTTTTTATATATCTTAAACTCCATCTCTAACCTATTAAATAGTTTGGCTTTATTAAGATTTTGTAGAGGAGTTGTTAT
>JBBSWK010000089.1:0-1517 GCA_038046325.1 Nanobdellota archaeon
TCCTCTTGTAATCTTTTTTTAGCATTCTCTTCAAATTCTAATTTTGCTTCTTTTGTTTTCAATGCTCCAGAAAGAACTAATTTTTTGTTGAGATTATTGGTGATGGTAACTTTGTAATTGTTCTCTGAAGTATAGGTAGTTATCGCTTTTCCTCCTGCACTGCTGATACTCACACTGGATTGGCCGTTTTCAAAAGAAGCAGAAGCTTCCGTAGCTGAAGCTGTTTCTGAGATAGAAGGAGTTGACGGGGCTTCGGTTGGAGCGGAGGCCGGCGGTGATGGAGCCGAAGGAGTTGTGGTAGTGCTGGGAGTGGATTCTGCTGGTGCTCCTCCGCCTCCTGGAACTTCTGCGATATTATCAATGGTAATGGATATGACTTGCGTGGTATTGCTGTTGCCGACTGTATCGTTAGCAAAAACAGTGATGGTGATCACCCCTTCATCGATTCCAGCAGTATTCACGCTGACACTCCAGGTACCAGAAGAATTACTCGCGGTTCTATTGAAAGGGTTACTGCTATTGGTAAACTGGAAGATAACAGTATTTACGGCAGTAAAACCATCATTTACTCGGGCATTGAAAGATTGCGTGCCGCTAAGAGTGGAAGTATTAAGAGGACTAGAAATATTTACAGTCGGTGCACTATAATCTATAGTAAAATTAATCACAGTAGTATCGTTAACGTTACTGACAGTATCATTCGCCACGATCCTAATGCCTTGCCTTCCTTCTGCTAAAGTAGAGACATTGTAACTTACAATCCAATTTCCAGATTGATTAACCGCAGTCACATTGAAGTCCTGGCTGGTGCCATTGTCAAACCAGAAATACACTCTCTCAACTTGAGTTAACGCATCAAAGATACTGGCGTTAAAAGTTTGATTACTTGATCGGATACTAAAATTACTGTCATTCACCGCGTTATTAATAAAATTACGAGTTATGTTTGGGGGAGTAAAGTCTACCGTAAAATTGATCACGAAGGTATCATTAATGTTATTAACGTTGTTTATAGTGTCATTGGCGACAATTCTAATTCCCTGTCTTCCTTCTGCTAAGGTCGAAACGTTATAGCTGACCACCCACTGCCCAGAGTTATTTCTTCCGGTCACATTAAAATCCTGGCTGGTTCCGTTATCAAACCGGAAATACACCGTATCTACCCGGGTAGTAGCATCAAACACACTGGCGTTAAAAGTTTGATTACCGGAGCGGATACTAAAATTGCTGTCATTAACTGCATTATTAAGAAAGTTTCTGGTTACGTTGGGAGGAGTTCGATCCACAACAAAGCTGACAGTTTGGCTATTGTTCCGGTTATTTTCTGAGTCATTGGCAAAAACAGTCATAACGCTTGTGCCTTCAGTCAAACTGGAGAGATCCAAGGCTACGTTAAAAGTTCCACTTACGTTGGTAGGAGTGCGGTTAAAAGAAGTACCAGTAGAATTGCTGAATTGGAAGATGACGGTATCTAATAATGATTGGCCAGTATCACTGACATTACGTATAGTTGCATT
>JBBSWK010000090.1:0-4405 GCA_038046325.1 Nanobdellota archaeon
TGGACAAAGATTGCATAGAAACTGCAAGAACCGAGTTAGGCGGAGAAATGGGAGCAGAAGCCGCAAAAAAATGCCGGATTGTCGGCTGGCCTGCTTTTGATCACTATGCAAAGATGCGAGAGGAATTTACTGAACAAAAAAGAGAAGAGCTTCTGCATAAATTAGGATTGAATCCTGACCAAGCAATATATTTCCATGCTACTCAAAACATTCATCCAGAAGCTGCCTACATGCAGCGCTCAAGCATGTCGGCGGAAGAAAAAAGAAGAATTTTTGATTACGAATGTGCCGTGACTGCATTGATGTTTGAAACTGCTTCAGACCTCAGTATTAAGTTGGTGGCCAAGCCTCATCCGGGAGAAGAATATATTGAAAATTTCACTCAAGAACTAGCACACCAGCATGGCTTTGTCTACATACCAGCAAAAGCATGCAACACCCAAGAGTTAATGCTCACTTCTTATTCTGTAACTGCTGGGAGAAGCAGCTGTCTGACCGAAGCGGCGCTTCTAGACAGAAATGCAGGAGCAATACTGCCTGGAGAATTAGGAAAATCATGGGGAAGTACCGGCTCGCCAGCAATTACGTTAGGTGCAATTCCAGTTACCTATGATTGGAATGGAGCAAAAGAAGTTTTAGAACAGGTTACCTCGATGAACGAAACAGTCGCACGAAGACTTGCCGAAGATAGAAAGAAATTCTCTGTTGATGGTAAAGCCAGTAAGAGATTGGCTGATTTGGTGGAAGAATTGGGAGGAAAATAAAATGAATACTGACAAGAAAATAGATCTAACAAAACTTTGGGTTGCTGAACCTATGACAAAAGGTTCTATCGATGATCATATACTGGTTCATCCAAAGTGTGACATTGGAAAAGAAGCAGATCTTAGTAATAGATACACGTTAATCCATAAAGCTAATTTCCACCTTGACGTAATTCCAACCATTCATTATACCTACCCAGAAGGAACTTCTATGTTAGAAGATGGTACCGATTACCATACAGCAGCTTCCCAGTCTAATAGAAGATGGAATACAAGGATTACTGTTGCAGAGGATTTGGACAGAGAGAGTGCCATCACCACTGCTAAAGAATACGCTGTTCAAAATAACCTACCTGTTTATTTTGGAAACAAATTTTGGACGGTTGAAGTTATCCAAAAACCAGAAGGTTGGGAACCGCATATTGGATAAGAAATAAGATACTTTTATATTCTTTTTTTACTTAACTGTCAATAATGTCTAATAGCTTACCCAAACCCTTCCCAGAAGCAATAATCTATCAAGATTTTAAGCTGTACGCCTGTTTAGCAAACTATCCTATCGTCAAAGGACATACTGTAATTGTCTGGAAGAAAAGGGTTTCTGATTTACATTTGCTTTCGAAGAAAGATTATGAATATTTGATGGACAAAGTTGATCAAATAAGAAATGCTCTCCTTAAAACGTTAAAAATTGAAAAAGTGTACCTTACATATCTTGATGAAGCAAAACAAGTTCACTGGCATTTAGTTCCCAGATTTAATGAAAAAGGATATAATGTATTTTTGCACAAACCGACAAAAATCAGAGACTTCTCTTTAGCACAGAAGATTAGGGAAAATTTCAGATAACTATAGTGATCAGAACTTTACACCGAAACAGCTACTTGTAGCTTCTGATAACGTTTTCGTAAGTCTTCTAGAATTAACATATCGTACAATTCAATCAATTTCTTAATCTTAGGATTTTTAGTATTCAACTTAAACAATTTCGCCTTTCCAATCTCCCTAGTGGGAATTACGATTTTGTTTTCAAGCAGGGCGTTCCAAACCCTATACAAAGTCGCCCGCCCAATACCGGCGTTTTCTGCCAGGTCGGTTATACAAAAGTCCAATTCCCGTTCTGTAAGTAGGTAATCTAAAATACGTACAGTTGGTGAGTCTCCCATGAACTCTATAAATAGTGATTCTTCTTCCATTTTTCCATTATTTAGATGAAGAGTTATATAAACCTTACTATTTTGAGACGTTAATGCCTCTTTTTTGAGACAGAAGATTTATATCCGCCTGGCCAAGCTCCACGTATTTATGCAATTAACTGTACTTGATATTAAAATAAGAATCATCAGAAAACTAGTTCAGTGGAGAAAGTGGGGCGGTTCGCATACCGAGAATATTCTCAAAGGACTGCCTTCTCATCTCCGCGGAGGCAAGATTGTGAGAGACGCTTTAAAGGAATTAGAAAAAGACGAATGGATTGTGCCAGCTAAAAAGACTAATGAGATACATTATTCCCTTAACCAAAGAAAGACAGAAGAGATATTACTATTTTATGAAAAATATTGTAAAGGGGAAGAATAAATTCTCCCATAATTTTATATAAAATCCTCATTCTAGCAATAAAATGTTCAGATTTTTTAACGAGACAAAACCAGGACGACGAAAGAATGAGCCAACCTCTATGCTAGAAACAACTATGGCCAGGGCAGAATCCTTGCTTCACAAAGACATTCAGAAGGGATTGTCGTATCTTCGTCAAGCTCACCAACAATATAACCAGCTAAATACTGAAACTCCTGGCTTTCTGGAAATAGAATACTGGCTGGAACGCTTATACGTGGATTATTACAAGAAACAAGCAGGCATCATCTAACCCCTAACCAAAACCTTTATAAATAACCTCCTTTACCAAGCATAAATCAAGTCCGAGTTAACGCGTTTAGGACTATAACGTGTATTTCTTGGGCTATAACTATAATGGCCGAACAAAAACCAAATTTCAAATACATTGTACGTGTTGCTAACGTAGACATCCAAGGCAACAGGCCAACCAACATCGCTCTGACTGAAATCAAAGGAATCGGCATCAACCTGGCCAATATCGTCTGCATCTGCGCCAACGTTGACCGAGCTGAAAAAGCAGGTAATCTCAGCGAGGAGCAGGTTAAGAAATTAAATCAAGTTATGGAAAATCTCGCTGCACATGGCTTACCTTCCTGGCTTTTCAACCGCCGAAAAGATTATGATACCGGCGCAGACCTGCACCTTCTTACCGGTAATATCTCATTCTACCGAGAAAATGATATCAAACGTATGAAGAAGATCAAGTCCCTGAAAGGAATACGGCATGGAAAAGGATTGCCAGTCAGAGGTCAGAGAACCAAGTCACACTTCAGAACCAACAAAGGTAAAGTAGTCGGAGTCGCTAAAAAGAAAGTAGCTCCTGCGACAGCAGAAGGCGGGAAGAAAGATACAGGCAAGAAAGAAGCCAAGAAATAGGTAACCCATGGGAGATCCAAAACAATTACGCAAAAAGTACAACACTCCAAGACACCCTTGGATTAGAGCTAACATCGAAAGCGAAAAGGTTGTTACCAAAGAATACGGCTTAGTCAAGAAGAAGGAAATTCATATCGCCAACTCGTTTATCAAAAAATATCGAGACATCGCCAAGAGACTTATCGCTACCAGAGCCCTTCCTCAGGCTCAGAAAGAAAAAGAACAGATCCTGGGTAAATTACAGGACCTAGGCTTATTATCAGCAGGTGCAGAATTGGAACAAATCTTAGGGTTAGAATTGAAGGACGTCCTTTCCCGGCGCCTGCAAAGTGTTGTTTATAAAAAAGGATTAGCCCGCTCCATAAGCCAGGCTCGACAATTTATCACCCATCGCCATGTTATGGTCGGTGACCAAGAAATATCTTCTCCATCTTATTTAGTTTCATTAGCAGAAGAAGGCACGGTTGCCTTCAAACAAAAATCAGCATTAGCGGATGCGGAACACCCTGAACGAGTAATTTTGGTTAAAGGTGGAACAGCTGCACCAACAACTCAAGATAAAATGAAAACATCTGAAGCTGCAGAAGCTCCTCAAGAAACTGCTAGCGAGGCTAAATAATGAAAAATAAAAAACATTTTTCAAAGTTTACTCCCGAGGTCGTAAACCAATGAAAAAAGAAATGAACGAAACCAATGCTTCACCAGCTCCACGAGAAGAACGAAGGGAGTACGCACCTAGACAGGATAACAAAATTCGCTGGGGGGTCGCTCATATCTATTCATCTTATAACAACACTATTATTACCGTGACTGACATTACTTGTAGTGAAACTATCGCCCGCGCCAGCGGTGGACAAATGGTTAAGTCTGATCGCTTGGAAAGCTCGCCTACCGCAGCGATGGGCTGCGCCAAGAAAGTGGCAGAAATCTGCCGTGAAAAAGGCATTAATGGTTTAGTTATCAGAGTCCGCGCTAAGGGCGGCCATAACGGGCCTAAGAATCCTGGTCCGGGAGCACAGCCGGCTATCCGCGCACTGGCAAGAACCGGATTGCGCATCGGGAAGATTGAAGAAGTCACACCTGAACCGCACAATGGATGCCGGATGAAAGGCGGAAGGAGGGGCCGCCGGGTCTAATTGCAGCTA
>JBBSWK010000091.1:0-8640 GCA_038046325.1 Nanobdellota archaeon
AACTTGATTCCCAAATAGACCGAATTAGCTCCATTATAGACCGCAGCCTTGAGGCAGTCCCAATCTCCTACCGGTGAATTGAGTTCTAGTTTCCTTGAAGTGCGGGAAGCACTTGTGCTCTTTAACCCCGCACTTCGGGACATAAAAGGGCTATGGCTCGTTGAATCAGAATTTAGTCCAGAGCCATGTCCTTTTAATGTATGCATAGTAGAACATCTATTTTCAAGGCTATTTTTAAGAATTTGCATCAAAATAATGTATCTAACCAAAACCAAACAAAATTTCAAAAACTGTTAATCCACCCAAAAAGATAATAAAAAGAAAAAGTAAGATTTTCCAAATCATCTTTATGGTAAAGGACACCCAGTCTTCTCTGCCAATTGCTGCGGACTCAGTACCGCGTTCATCCTCGTTCCATCTGCAAACTCCCAAGTCGGATATCCTTCTATCTTCTTGCTGATGCAGATAGCAGTTTGCCCTTTACCGTCCGGAGTGGAACATTCAACATATGGTAATAACTTCGAGGACTTTCCAAACAACTGTTTCTGCTGTCCGCAATGCGGGCACCAAAATGCTCCATAAAAGGTAGCACCTTTTTCACCTAAGCACTGCGCCAAAGCATCATACTTTCCGGGAGTATTGGAGGCAGAGTACAACCATATTGCCAATACTGCTACTACTGCTATAATTCCCGCATACCAATAATACTTTTTCTTCATCACCACTTTCGTTCTGGCTACACCATGTTTAGACTCCCGATGATGTTGCAATCCTTCTTCAGAGCTGAATTCTTTTGCACATCCTGTACATTGAACCATTATTCCACCTCACAAGTCTCTCCGACACAGGTAGCTTCTGCCGGAGGCGTTCCTTTTTCCGGACAGGTTAATGAATAGATACAAGCTTCGTCGGTAATTGAATTAATTTGTCCTTTTATATCTTCCTCTGCTTGATCACCATAGCTCAATAAGATTTTATCTTCGTCTTGGATATCATAATCTGCAAATTGGTCATTATGTTTTCCATTCACGTACATTTTCAATTCTTTATTCCCTTCATTACAATAGGAATTTCCATCATCCAACACTAAGCAAGAATCATTCAGTCTCATACCCAGCGTCTCCAAAAAGAACCCCAGGGTAATGCCAGAAGCATGCTGGTGAATGATGTTGCCCTTCATATCGTGAAAGTGTGCAAAGTTACTTAAAGATTTATTTTCCGTGGACATATATTTTTCTTGGGCAAAATTATAGTGCTCTCCATTGACGTAGAGAGCAAAATCGGCATGATAATGGATGTCTCCTACTACGCCTATTTCTGAAGTTGTAATTGGGCTATCTAAGAACACTTTTCCTACCATTACCACGATCGCCATAATGATTACCAATAATATCAATTTCTTGGTGATCGTAAACAGGACATATGCTAATAATACTAATCCCGCTCCGATAAAGTACCAATCGTACTTCTGCCAAAGAGTTTGTTCCCCATGCGCAAGAGCAAATGGAATCAAAAATAAGAACAGCATTCCTATAGGCATAAACCTCTTCTCCATTACTATATGCAAACATGAATTATTTATAAGTGTTGTGAGTTACTTTCGGTCCAATATTGTTTCTAACGGCGATAAAAAACGGCCATACCGTTCTTTTTCTTTATAAGTAGAAGCCTTTTCTTCTTCATCCTGTAGAAACGCATAAGCCAGTTCAGCATACTTGATAGCTTGAAGATATACCACTCCTGGTATTTGTTCTTCCTCAAATTGTTCGTCCCGAGTATCAAACCAGCGGAACGAAGGTTTTGTAAAATCTCCTTTATGGATAGAAACATACGTTAATTTTCCGGTCCCGCATTCAAAACAAAAGCCATAGGTCTTGACTTGCCGCACCATAGCTGCTTTCGTTTTTTTCTCTTCAATACGCAGGTGATAGATTGAAAGCTGTGTCGGCGTTATATCGCCCCTTAACAGCTCTAATCGATAAAGAGCTTTCCGACTACCTTCCTTATTTGGAATTTGAAGATCCAATGTTTCCGGCATTTGAAGCTTAAAGACAAGCTACTATAAAAAAATTTCTTTAGACAAAAACATATTTATATGCCTATGGCTTTTAATGGATAAAAAGAGGTCGAAATTGAAACTTATCATCTTAGGGCCGCCGGGAAGCGGAAAAGGAACGGTTTCAGAAAGGGTAGCGAAAGACTTTCACCTTCTCCATATTTCTGTAGGCGACTTGCTCCGCCAAGAAGCTAAAAAGAACACTGCTCTTGGAAAGAAAATCAGCAGCTACATCGACAAAGGGAATCTCGTTCCACATCAGATGGCGGTAGACATTGCCAAAAAAGCGATTGGCAAGAAAAAAGATTTTATGTTTGACGGCTTCCCTAGATCAATAGATCAGGCTAAACTTATCGGAGATGTAGATATCGATCTTTTAATTTATCTCGATGTGCCAGAAAAAGAAGTGGTAAAGAGATTATCCGGCCGGCTTCTTGATCCTGTTACCGGAAAGACCTATCATCAACACTATTTACCTCCACCCAAGAATATTATGAAGAGGTTAGTGCAGAGGAAGGACGATACCCCTAAAATCATAAAAGAACGATTTAAAGTATATCATAAAGAGACTGAACCCGTGATTAAGTATTATCAGAAGAAAGGTATCTTAATTAAAATAAGTGGAACCGGAAGTCCGGAAGAAGTGTATGCAAGAGTGAAGAAAACAGTGAAAGAGATTTGGTAATTATTTGTTTTATTCTACTCCAGCAGCAAAATTCCCCACATCAACGCTATCCCCACTATAAAAGCAAGTATGTGCAAGACTGATTCCTTCCAGCCGCATTCTTTATGCAGTTCTGGTATCAACGTTGAACCGGCGATGTACACGAAACCGCCAGCGGCAAAAGGAAGGATGAACAAGGTAAACGCTTCACTTCGTGCGCCAAGAATCAAGCCAATGATTGCACCAACTATAGCAGCCGCTGCAGACAAGAAATTATAAAACAAAGCCTTCCATTTAGAAAAGCCTGAATATAACAACACCCCGAAATCAGCAATCTCTTGCGGCACTTCGTGCAGCACTACTGCGAGAGTAGTAGCAACTCCGGTTGGCACACTTACTAAATAAGCGCCAGCAATGACTAAACCATCTAATAAATTATGCAAGCCGTCACCAAAAAGAGTCAAGACTCCGATATGCTGCTTATGGGCGTGCAGATGCGGTTCGTGATGGAGATGAGACTGCTCATGCGGCAGAGTATCACAATGATGGGCATGGATCAATTTTTCTAATAAAAAGAAGATCAAAACTCCCCCCAAGGCAGAAAATGATACAGCCAAGGTAAAGCCGCGCTCTTCCACTACTTCAGGAAGCAGATGCAAGAATGCACCGCCCATCAATGTCCCGGCGGAGAGGCTTACTAAGAGCAAAAGAATTTTATGCAGCCTATTTTCGGTTAATATCAAGGAAACAATTCCTACCAGAGAAACAAGGGAAACCACGATGACGCTGATGATCGCATAGAGTGAAGCCAAAACCATATCCACATATGAAAAGCATCATCTTTATAAATTTTATTGATTCTCATTATCAATAAGAAATGGTGAACCAAAAATGAAACGAGAAACGAAGCAAAAACAACTACTGATACATGAAATCACTTCATTTAATTCTTTCTTTAACGCCGAAGAGTTATATCACAAAGTTTCCAAAAAGAATCCAAAGATAGGGATAGCAACTATTTACCGTTTTCTCAACGATCTAACCAAAAACGGAGAGATCCATTCCTTCCAGTGCAACAGGAAAACGCTTTATTCCAACAGCAAGAAAAACCACTGCCATTTCACCTGCGAAAAGTGTGGTGAACGAAAACACATTGATATCAAAAAATTAGATTTTCTTAATCAACAAGTAGAGGGAGAAGTCTGCCATTTTCAGATTGATGTAAGTGGAGTATGTAAGAAGTGTTTATGACTACCGCAATTTCTCTGCCAATTCACGAATAGTTTTATAACGATCCTCAAATCGATCATGACCGGATTTAATCATGTTACAAAAAAGCTCAATACTGTGAGCGGAAGTAAACGGTGTTTTGCCCACCCCTATTCTATACATGGAAGCGGTATTGTGATCAAAATTCAAAGAGATCGATCTTGTTTCGGGAGCATCTCCTATAATATAAACCAAGTTAAACCCATAATCGCGCGCATGCTGTTCTGCATCGTCAACATAGTTTTGTATTGCATTGATATGTCTAACTATAGCATTCATTTTTCCTCTACTATCATTATCACAAAAGTTTAAATCCGCACCAGAAAAATAAGAACCAAAAAGAGGATATGCCAATCCTGCCTTATCAACAACAACTCGCTCTTGCGCTCCTTCCGGCAAAATAGAAGAATATTGGCTTAATAATCTTTTTAATTGTAAAGAGGTGAGTTTCATACCAAACTTTGGCCGCAACGTGCTTTTAAAACTTCTGAAACCAACATCTAGGAAACCATCCTTTTAATCGCCATAGTCGCATAACTTCCCTTGGGCAGGGTAAAGCTTACCTTCATTTTCTTTTTTCCTGGATTCAATTGATCTTTCTCTTTTTTTCCAACTTTCAGATCTTTAACTTCCACAAATACTGTGCGCAGCTCGCCTTCCAGAGTCAATTCTGGGATCTGCTTGATGATAAAATCTCTGTAAGAGATATTCTCTTCTTCCATTATTTTGTCAATAATAGTCTGAACTTCTTTGTCTTCTGCTTCTTCATGGCCAAAACCGATCAAGGGAATCTTTAAATCTTTGAATTTCTCCTGATCAGAAATAAATACCAGCTCCCCATTGGAATAATCAATTTTTTTCAATGTTTTTCCTTGCTGGTCCAAATACCTAGCCACGGTCTTGTTCCACAGATAACTTTGATAGGCATTCACATACATTCTTAAGAGACGTATCGGTAATACTTTTAACGCCCCAACGTAATCAGTCGGCTTTTGTTCCAGATATTTTTGGGCTTTAAGATCATCAATGAAGGAAGCCGCTCTCCTAAAATCTTTTTTGAGCAGATACTTTCCAATATTAACATTATTCTGAGAAAAGCGCTGCTCATCGAAATAATTCTCCAACCACAATATTTTTTCTGTCTTTTCCAGCTCAATATTTCGGATAATGATCTCAAATCTATTTCCTTCCAAATCACCAAGAGAAATAGGTTTATTTCCATAGCCATAGTATTCTAAAGAAACATCATTGATCTTTACTCGTTCGACATTTTCTCGAGTAACCCCCAGCAAAGAAACCATCTGTTCAGTAACCGCATGCTTATCCTTGCTCCCCGCAAAGCCGATCTGTTTTTCTTTAATCCGTAATTGCCGAGCTATTTCCTTAACTGCATCAATAGTGTTCAATCCTTTCTTCTTCAGCCAGAAATACAGGTATTTTCCTTGCGGATCGGCTTTTACATTAGAAATTTCTTTAACCATAAAGTCTTCCGGGAGTTGTTTGAGGGTGTACATGTTTAGAGTATACTCAAGACGTTTTTTAAAACTTTGTAGAATAAAAATATAAGAATGTCTTGGCCGAGCTGGGTTATCCGCGGAAAAGCAACGACTTTTCCGGGATCCCAAAAATGCTATGCATTTTTTTAGGATTCCGAGAAAACGAGCGTTGTTGTTAAGATTGTTGTTGGCATTGAGATTGTTATGATTGTTGCCAAGGAACAGGACACGCCCGCCTCAATAATGTAGCCCTCGATACCGTGATACTTCCTCTCTGCTGCTTCAGTCAAACTCGAAAGTTCTTTGTCGCAGCTGTCTTATCAGATTAGAACGTGTCCAATCTGAAGGTTTTATAGCCAGTCGCCTTAAGCCGTGATACGAGAGCATGTAGCCCAGGCCTCTTACTCCCTTTCAGGGAGCAGCCAAGACAAAAAGAGAAGAAAAGAAAGAAATATTTAAACTTACCTGTACAGCGGTTCTAAGGCGCTTTTAACAGACTTTATAACGTCATCCAACCATGAATTTTCGCGCGCCTGCACCTGCGGCGCTTCCCGGCTCACTCCGTTCGCCCCACGACGTACCCCGAGAAAACGAGCGTTGTTGTTAAGATGATTGTCGGCATAGAGATTGTCGTTGGCATTGAGATAGCGGCCATAATTGCTGCCAAGTAACAGGACACGCCCGCGCGGTTCATCATCAAGGTCATCGTAATGCCAGACAGCTATTTTGTTAGTGTTATACACTTGTTGATGTTTCTGGAAATATTGTTCTGCTCTGGCCTTTCCGCCTAAAAACGGGATAACTTCCGGATGCTTCAGGGCTCGGGCAACTTTGATCTCTCCAGAATAGGCATTTTTATGCTTATCATTATCTCCTACAAAGACCTTCTCGTTATCTTCTAAATCAAGAAGCCTGTAGAATTCTTTCCAAGGCATTTTTCCTGCTCCGGCCCTTAAACCTTTGCCAACCGATTCTACAACATTATTTGGCTTAGAATAATAATTCGGAACGTGCGCGTAGACAACAACTGGATTTCCCTGTTTAGTTCTTCCCGTAACTCGCACGCTGGGAGTAGTAAGATGCCATTGCCAGACAGGAGATTCTATTGGCGAAACAATCCGCGTATCAACCAGCTGCGGCATGTACACTGGTTCGCATTTAGCTTTAAGGCATTCTCGTAACGCTTTTTCAACACCATTTGTTTCTAATTTTTCAAATGGCTGCGCTTCAACAAATGTTGGTATTAAGGTTTTGTCTGACATAGTAGTTCCCTCACAGTTTGGTATATCTTCAAAAAGAAGATTATTTTTAAAACTTTGCCTTAAAACCTCACTTCCAAATACACAACTTTCGCCTCTTCCGCATCATCAAAAAAAACAGTATTTTTACATTCCCTAAAAAACCGAAACGCTCCGCCCTTATTCTCTTTCACTTTTTCTTCATTGATTTTAACCGCGTTAAACCCTTTTCCTTTCTGTTCGATCCCCATCACAAATCCCTTTTTTCCCAGCCAGAGATGGAATGTAGAAGGAGCTAAAAACTGTGAATAATTCAAACTATTTGATCCAGCCTCATTCAGGAAATAGGCGACTTCATCATCTTTATTTTTATCCAGCCAGTTGTAAAGATCAAATTTATTGAACAGGAGAACGCCATATTTTTCATTCAATACATCAACAATTGCCCATTTTGCCTTACCATAAATGTCAATAACTTCATCTGAAACAAGGTGAGTGCGAATTTTTTCTGCTTGGTAAACAGGAATGCTGTGATACTCAGAAAATTCAATATCTCCTAATGCTTCCGGCAATGTTTTGGTGAAATGAAGGGCCATGCTCCAGTTATAGCACCTCTTTATTCAGTAAATCATAACGCATACTTACGTGGCGTGTCTTTTTTGTGTAATGTCTGTTTAGATTGACTAAAAAGCTGAATCTTTGATAAAAATTGACTTTATCATTATAGGCATCAACGATGATAAAACGAACAGCAACTTTGTCTGAACATTCCAGAGCATATCCGATGATCCACTTTAAGATATTTGTTCCGATACCTTGTTTTTGAAATGCTTTATTTACTGCTAACCGAGCTAGTTTAATCGCAGGAATATCTTCAAGCTTCTTCTGATGAATATTATATCTTTCTTTCTCTTCTAGATTAAGTTTTAATGAGTCCGAAGCAAGGGATACGAACCCAATTACATTTTCTTCATAGAAAAATAAAATAGTTGTTGCAAGTTTTTTTTCTAAATATAGAAAAGCATCATTTTTAATAAAATCGTTTAGATCTGCATCACCGCAGTCAAATGTAGAAACGTCGTATGCTCTCGATAGTCTTTCAACTTTTATCTTTGAGAAATCAAGCATAATTACAGCTTACTTTATTGTTTTTTTATAAATTTGCCGACACTCGTCTAAGAATTTCTGCTTTTCTTTACTATAGGTTACACTATTCATAAGTTCTAGTACTTTTTTAGCATCCTTTCCTTTTAAGATAGGGGTTGGTTGAATTGGTCTGGCCATCAGTGCCTAGAAAATGTAATTTACTATATAAAAGTTCTTACGTCGTTGCAACTAATACTTCGAAGAGAAAAACAGTAAAAAATGTATAAATAGACAACTGAAATGGGATAAGGTGCATAAAGAGCATTAACAAAATCTTCTGCAAACTTTTTTAAAACCGCAGGCCTCAGCCTGGGATTTGGAATTGTTAAATTCCATAACCGCAGACGAGGATTAAAAAACCAGAAGGTTTTTTAAAACACGAAAAGAATTACTTCTTATGCCATACCAAGTCATTTCCTTTTACCAGTACGCCACTCTGGAAAACCCAGAACAACTGCGGGATGAACTGAGAGAATACTGCCAGAATAATCAGATTTTAGGAAGAATTCTGATCGGAAAAGAAGGATTAAACGGAGCAGTATGTGGAGAAAAATCTGAGATAGAGCAATTCAAACAGTTCCTGACCGGATATCCTTTATTTGCAGATCTTACTTTCCGGAAACAGGAAACACAAAACAACACCTATCATAAATTAGTAGTCAAAGTTAGAAACGAGATCTGCGCTTTTGGAGCAGAGGTAAATGTCGCAAAGAACAAAGGAACGCATCTTGCACCGCAGCAGCTCAAGCAATGGTATGAAAAAAACGAAGA
>JBBSWK010000092.1:0-3499 GCA_038046325.1 Nanobdellota archaeon
AGTGAACAAATGAAAGCAGCCCTGATCTCCTTAGGAAGCAAGAGCTCGCTCATGACCGGCGAAGCGATGAAAAAATATTTTGATCAAGTAGATCTGTTAGAATTAAAAAAAATCGAAATCCGCCTGGGAAAAGAAAGCGGCATTTTCTACGAAGGAAAGCCCTTAGAAAATTATGATTGCGTGTATGTGAAAGGATCATTCCGATATGCGAACTTGCTTTGCTCCATCGCTTCCATGCTGGAAGGAAAAGTAAGCTACATGCCCCTTCCTACCAGTACTTTTACCACTGTTCACAATAAGCTTCTTACCCATTTAGTATTGCAGCAGCAGCATATTCCCATGCCCAGGACGTACCTTTCCGCCACCATAGAATCTGCAAAAGAATTGCTGAAAAAAGCCAATTACCCCATCGTCATGAAGTTTCCTGAAGGGACGCAAGGGAAAGGAGTGATGTTTGCAGATTCTATCAGTTCTGCTTCATCCCTTTTAGATGCATTGGGAGCGCTTAATCAACCTTTTATCATTCAGGAATATATTGACACCAGCGGAACTGACATTCGTGCACTCGTGGTGGGAGACAAAGTCATCGCCGCCATGAAACGAAAAGCACAAACAGAAGAAAAAAGAGCTAACATCCATGCTGGAGGAAAGGGAGTCCCAGTACAACTGAGCAGAGAGACCAGTAATCTTGCCATAGCTACGGCAAAAGCGCTCAAAGCAGACATCTGCGGGGTAGACATACTAGAAGGCCCTACCGGGCCATTAGTGATCGAAGCAAACATTTCTCCCGGCTTACAAGGCTTAGGGGAAGTTACCACTATCGATCTCCCTGACCAGATTGCCCGCTTCTTACATCAGAAAACAGAAGAAAATCTCAAGAGCGAAAAGAAAACCGCAACTGATAAAGTCATGAAAGAATTGCAGTTGGAGGGAAATGATTCTGTGCAGGAAGTGATCACTCATCTGCTTTTCCGCGGCGAAAGGATACTATTGCCGGAATGGGTTACCAGGATGAGCCGCTTCTCTGAGCAGAAAGAGTACGCTGTCCGCACTAAGAAAGGTAAGGTTGAGATCGAAGAGATGAAATAGAAGTAATAAAAAAATATTTAAAAACTATTTCTTAACCAAATCACTGATGTCTTTACCATCAACGTGAGAATAATATTTTACTCCATTGACTTCAATGTAGGTTTCTGGTTTTCCATTACCAAGAACATTCTCCTGGACCACTTTTGGAGTCTGTAGAAGAGCATGAAAAACATTATATAAACCATAACCTGCCAAACTAAAATAAGAAAGACCCAGTCCCAAGACAGCCACTTGTTGCCAACTATATTTTCTATTCTCCTCTGCCATTTTAAAATTCCTCTATTAAAAAATATAAATTACTTATTTCTTTCTTCTAACTGACTTCGTAGCTGACTTCAGCGGCATTTCCTTCTTCTGCTTCGGCTTAAACCAGATAAGATAGATAATCGGCAGCAAACCAGCAGTATTAATCAACAAGAGCATGGCGATGTACCAGCCTTTCTGCTTATTCTGTGCTGAATGCCATAAGCCAAATCCTTTCCAGACTAATTCCCAGATAGATAGTAAAACGATGAGTAAAAGAAAATTAACGGGATGCTGATAAAATCCATACATTAAATCAGTATACATAAAGTTCACTCATCACTTTTCATATTTAAATATTTGTATCCGCTAAAATCACCATAAAAGAATAAGTTTAAATAGTTATTTTTCTTTCTGATAAAAAGAGGTAAGATGAAACAAAAAGGCATTGCTCGGCATCATGTTTTGTCAGTATTCTTATTAATATTAATTATAACTTTAGGTGTAGCCGCATACTTCCTGCAGCGTAATGCAGCTGTTGAAACATTAGCCGGAGAAGCTTTCCGGCAGAGAGCCAATCCTCCCGGGGATTTAGGTTTAGCCCCCACTCCTGAGCCCTTTGTTGCCAAAGAGAGCGTAGTTAACTTATGCCCTTCAGAACTTACTTCCGTCGATCAGCACTGGGATCTTTCAGGATGGAAGCTTCTCCCTTGGAAAGCGGTTGACGTCCAATGTAGCGGAATAAATCAGCCTCTTGGAAGGATGACCTGTTATTATTCACATCATAACATTGCAGAGCCCACTTATTATGATCCAAAATACATTCTTCATGCGGACCATATAGCATTTTATCAAGATATCGAAGGTGTAAAGAAGTGTGGCGTTGTGAAATCTCCTGGTGGGTCATATGGGTGTCTTTGTGAGAAATTAAGCTAATTCCAAACATTTTTATTATCAAAACATATAGAAAAATCAGAAAATAAAAGAAATGTAAAAATTTTACTTCTTCTTCTTTTCAGGCATTTCACAGTGTCCGCACATTGGTTTAACTAACTTCAAGACTCCAGCTAGCACTAATAAACCGCCTAACACTAATCTCCAGTCTAACATTGGTTTCCATAAAGCCCATGCTAATACCAAAACGCCCAAGACTAACTTCTTAACACCATGGCATTTCATGCACACGCCATCCATACATCCGCATCCCATCATTTCTTTCACCTCGGTATTTTCGCAATAACTTTACCTCTTTTTGCGCTTTTCAACCTTCTGAATCTTCGCTAAATCTTCCAAGATATCAGAAGCAAGGAAGGTATATCCTTTCTTTTTTCGTAATAATAAATCGCCAGTAAGGCCATTGATAAATGAGGCCGCCATTGCACTTTTGAACAGGTCTTTTGATTTAGCTAAAAATCCTACTGCTAAACCGGCAAGAATATCACCTGTGCCGCCTTTAGTCATGCCCTGGTTACCGGTCCGATTGTATCCTATCTTGTTAGCAGATATGATTAAATCGGTCGGGCCTTTTACCAACAAGACATTATTATTTTGCAAAAAATATCGCAAGTTGCCTTGCAAAATTTCTGCCTTTTCCTTAGCATTAGCTTCGCGCAGTTTAGGCAATAGAAATTCCTTATTGCTGTTTACCAACATCACCTCTAACTCTTTTTCATTTGGAGTGATGATACTGTTATTGAAATCCTTAAAAGAAAGAGATTTTAATGCGTCTGAGTCTATCACTTTTAATTTCTGAGATTTATGCACAAAATACTGGCAGAATTTATCTGCTTTCCGAGTAACCCCATTTCCAATTAATACTGCATCAAATTTATCCGCATATTTTACCATCTCTTTGGCATTTTTGATATTAAAGCTCGTCCCTTTAACCTTGTAGGTCATTAAATCAGGGGTATATTGATGAACTGCCCAGGCTACTTTCTCGGGAGCTGCCACGGTCGCCATGTCACAGCCTGCCCGTAACGCCGCCAGGCCTGCAAGGACCACCGCCCCGACGAATTCATCAGAACCGCCTATTACCAGGGCATGGCCATTTTCCCCTTTCCGGGAAGTCTTCTTGCGGTCCATCAATTTCTTAACTTGATTAAAGTTCATGTAAACCAGTGAAGAAATGCTTATTTTTTGCTTTATATAAGTTTGTAGTAATTAT
>JBBSWK010000093.1:0-2655 GCA_038046325.1 Nanobdellota archaeon
GGTTATGGTAGCTGCCACCTTGTCTTTTTTGGTACTGCTTCTTGGAGAGGGCTTATTGGAGTTGTTTACCATGACTATACAAGAATTTCAAGTAGCCGGAGGCATAGTGCTGGGAATTCTGGGGTTAAAGATGGTATTAGGACAATCCTTACTCGATGTAGATAAAGTAAAAGGTGATTCTAGCTGGGCAATCGCTTCTATCATTGGCACTCCCTTGTTGACCGGCCCTGCCGCAATTATGTCAATCATCGTTTCTGCTAGCACGTACGGCAAAGTGGTCACCGGGCTAGCTCTGGGAATGGTGCTAGTCGGAACTGCGATACTCTTTTATAACGCTAAAAGAGCTCATCGTGTTCTGGGAAAAACCATGATCCAAGTTATATCTACCATTTTAGGATTGATTACCTTAACCTGGGGTGTGAAGTATGTATTACTGGGGATTTGAAGGTTTTTTCAGCGCTTGCTGACTTTTCCATAATATCGTAGAAGATCTCCTCCTGACCAAGGTTTGGCTTCTGCCATAGAATATCCCAATTTTGTAACATATTCTTTTACTATTTCCAAAGTTGGAGCTTCAATTTCTAAGAAGGTGGGAATGCCAGGAAAGGTATCTAAATCAAAATGAACATCATCTAACTGGTACGAAATTCTATGTTTTCTTGCTACTTTGGTTTCCCGCAGCCCTAAACCATACAGAATCTTTTGCATAGCTTCAAAGTTAGTTACAGCAACTTCATATTCTTTCATTATTTTTGCTTCTGTTTGGCTTATTTTTTCTTTAAGCGTAAGCTCTACCGTCTGCTCTGTTCCACTTTTTTTCCGCAATCGTAAAACCAAGCCACCTTTTCCTAACTTTCCATTTGAAAAATCGTAATAAGAAGCAGTTAACTCCCCTTCGAAAACTTTTTTAGCCCCCCAAGACTCTAACTTTCGTTTTAGAGAGGCAACCTCCACTTCTAGAATCTTAACCTCTATCTCTCTCATTAATTAAAAATAAACAAAACCCTTATATATTCTTTTTCCTTCTATCTTCTCTAAAAGGGGTTACTAAAATTGCTTCCAGTTAAAGATATTAAACGTCTTCAAGAAATAGTCACCGTTTTGTTTGAAGAAGGTCTTGGATATTATGTCGCAAAGACTAATCTACATCTTCATCTTCCTTGGCATAAGCGGATTAAGCCAACTTTTCCTGTCTCTAACCGGCAACGCCAAGCAGTTATGTTGCGGAGAGCTTTTGAACGGCTGGGGCCGACCTTTGTAAAATTCGGGCAATTACTTTCACTTCGCCCTGATTTAGTGCCCAAAGAATATTCAGAAGAATTTGAAAAGCTGCAAGATCATGTTCCCTCCTTCTCGTATCAGAAGATCAAAAACACCATTGAAACAGAATTGCAAAAACCCTTGACTAAGCTCTTCTTATCTTTTGACAAAAAGCCGTTAGCTTCTGCATCCATCGCCCAAGTTCATCGTGCGGTGCTTAAATCAGGCAAAAAAGTAGTAGTAAAAGTGCAGCGGCCGGATATCCGGGAGATCATCGATACTGATTTGGATATTCTTTTCCATCTTGCCCAGGCTTTGGAGAAGCATTTCTCTCTGATGAAAAATTATCACCCTACCGAGATCGTGAAGGAATTTGCTTTCTGGACCAGAAAGGAATTAAATTTTGAGATAGAAGGGCGCAATGCCGCATTGTTGCGAGAAAAATTAAAAGACAATAAGCAGGTAATTATTCCCCAAGTCTATCCTGCGTTGTCTTCCAAGAAAGTTCTTACCATGGATTTTGTTAGCGGCGTTAAACTGAGCGATCTTTCCGCACTTGACAAATACAATATCGATCGGAAAAAATTGGTGCTGAATTATGTTACCTCCATTCTCGAACAAGCACTGCTGCATGGGTTATTCCATGCCGATCCGCATCCCGCCAATATCTTTGCACAGAAAAATGGCAAGCTCGCGTATATCGATTATGGCATCGTCGGGGAATTGAATCCTGGCGACCGGAAAAAAATCATTAGATTTATCACTTCCATCAATGAAAAGGATCCCACTAAAAGTTTAGATATCATCGTCTCTTTAGCTCAGGATATCAGCAAGGCCGATCTTCCCGCATTTAAGACCGAGACCAGAACGATATTAGAAGAAGTGTACAAGAGCTCTATCGAAGAAAAAAGCATCGGTAAGGCGCTGTATGAAATAATTGGAAAAGGAGCCCAGTATGGGGTCATTTTTGACCCCAATCATGTTCTGATGGCTAAATCCCTGTTCCAAGCGGAGGGATTGGCGATGCGAATTTATCCTCAATTCAAGATCGCGGAAGGATTAGATGAATTCACCAAGAAATATTTGCAAGAAACATATACTCCCAGAAATGTGATGGTCAATACTGCTCGAACCTTATGGAGCCAGAAGGAATTGCTGGAAGACCTGCCTGAACATATCTTTAAAATAATCAAAAAATTAGAAGAGCCTGAGCCGCCGACGCAGATCGATCTTTCTCAAATCAAAGAGTTAGAGCGAGAGATGGAACACGTCGGCAAAAGAAGAGTTCTGGGAATAATCATAGCTTCGCTGATACTTTCTTCCGCGATTCTTTTTTATTTGGAAGGAAGAACTGCCTTTTTTGGCATCCCTATCAGCGCGATCATGCTGGCGCTG
>JBBSWK010000094.1:0-1461 GCA_038046325.1 Nanobdellota archaeon
AAGCTACTTTATTGGGACGCAAAAGTGATAGTTTTCACTTTTAGCGTTTTACCAAAAGGTTGATCAAAAACACTCTAGTGGGGCTTCACTCTGTTCACAAGAAATGTGAAGAGATATCACATTTCTGTGCAGAAAACAAGTAGTTTCTTGTTTTCACGCAACCCCACGACTTATACAATTTCCAACACTTTCTCTCTACTTGTTTCTCCAGATTTTATTCGTACTGAAAGTTTGTAGTTCTTCTTAAAAAATTTGATCAATTCGCTATTAGCTTTTCCCTTTTCCGGAGCAGCTTTGAGATATAATTTCAATTTCACATCTTCTTCCTTCAATTCTGTTCTGCCGGAATGAGGAATAACTTTGATCTTAAGTTTTCCATTTTGGATATACTTATTGAGGTCCATGGACAATTGTCTTGAACACATACCAGCGCAGCCAAGCTAAGAAGAAAGCGGCAAGGACAAGATTTACGATAGTAGAATAAAGAGGATAGAACAGTAAGGCTTTCTTAATAGGAAGAAGAATGACCGTTGCCAATAAGGCACTTGCGGTAGCGAATAAAACTAAGAGTAATACTTTTTTCCAATTCTTGTTGAAGATGCTAAATCCTGCGCCGATGGAATCCCAGACTTTGTAGGACTTAACAAAGTGGCTGTAGATGAGAAAAATAATGACCATAAAGAGAACCACCATATAAAATAACACTGCTCCATCTATTACCAAACGAATATTTTCCATCAGATTGCTATGGTTGAGATAAAACAAAGGCATGAGTTTAGGAGGAAGGTTGAGTAAAATCATGGTAACTATTTTTACTATTAATACTGTGGCCAAGAAAAGTAAGAAAGGAACTAACAGCGAAAGGTTCAGAAGATTCCAGCGCCAATAATTATTCTTAGTTACTTTTTTCCCTTGCAAGTAATTCCAAATCCGTGCTTGAGAGTAGGAAAAAAGAAGAAAAGCTCCTATGGCTAGCAAAGGTAACCATAAAAACGATGTGAGCATAAAAAACAAGAGCCCAGCAAAGAAAGGAGATAGGTTCTTACTAGCACCTAAATAAGAATTAAGAAAATATAGATCAGTAATTAGCAATAATATGCCTAGTGATAAAGTAAGCAATAATGATAATTTAAATGATTTCTGCTGTTTCGTGCGAGAATATAAAAAGAAGGAGATGAGACACACTACCGCCAGTAAGAACCCCAATAAGAATGTTAGTGATAAGTATTTAAGAGCAGTTGTAAAATAGAGTGACTGTTCAGGACTCAACGAGAGCAGCATCTGCTGCAGTTCTGCAGTAGTGCGTCCTTGCAATAATTGTAAAGAACGCTGTTGAGTGTAGGAGGAAAACCAGAGGAAGGCGAAAATGATGATGGAGAGAGCGGCTAGGTCAATCAAAAACATCGTAGCGAAGTGTTTCCCTAACTTGAAGGAATCAAGATAGTGCTGGATGTTTTTATT
>JBBSWK010000095.1:0-4367 GCA_038046325.1 Nanobdellota archaeon
TTTTGGTTTAATCTACATATGGTTTTCATTATTTTACCTTTTAACTAAGGTAAATTTTACAAAACTAGAGCGAATTAATTTTCGCTCTTTTTTTTCTTTTAATTCTTGATTGGTAAATGAGAAATAGCGAGAGCGCTGTTATTGGTTCTATTCAATTCTTTCTAAAGTGATCTTAATGAATAATAACCTTTAAGTATTTTTATTATTATCAAGACTTATGAAGCCACAGAATAGAGTCCCAAATGGTTGGTGGACAAAAGAGCGAGTAATATCTGAAATAAAAAAAATCAACAGTGAAAGTGGAGATTTATCTGCAAACTATTGTATGCAAAAAAGAAGTTCTTTATTCCATGCAGGATACGATCTTTTTGATGGTTGGAAGAATGCTATATCTTCTGCAGGAATAGATTATTCTAATATTCTAAAACGAAAAAAGTGGCCTAGTAAACAAGAAATACTGAATCAAATATTACTTTTACAAAAACAAGGCATTGATTTATCTAACAAGAACATTCGAAAAATAAGAACTGATTTAGTAAGTGCAGCGGAAAATAAATTTGGAAGCTGGGCTAATGCAGTAAATAATGCCGGTATAGATTATTACAGTAATGTTGCGATAAATAAAAATAAATATTGGACTAAAGAAAAGATTATTGTTGATATTAATAATCTGTATTCTACAGGTCATCATCTTAATTCTCAAGCAATGCAAAAGAGTGAAAAAAGAGATCTATTTGATGCTGCCAAAGTAAAATTTGGTTCATGGGAAAATGCGGTTAATAGTGCTGGTTTAAACTATCTAAAATTATCTAAACTAAAAGCTCAAACTAAACAGTTTAAGGAAAAATTGGATACAGAATTAAACAAAGAGAAACTTAATGAACTCTATGTAAATCAAGGATTATCAACTATTGAAATAGGTATATTAAATGATGTTTCTGCAACAGCTGTCTCAAATCGTTTAAAAAGATACAAAATTGAACTAAAGAGACCAATGTATGGTTATAAAAAACTATTACTCTGTAAAGATAGACATAGGGTTAAGTCAAACTTTGAAAGAACAGTAGATGATTGGCTCTATTTTAATGGAATTGAACATGAAAATGAACCAAGAATATCTACTGATAGATACTTTAAAGCAGATTTTAAGATCGGAAGATTTTACATTGAGGTATTAGGTCTGATGGAAACGCCAGAATACAGAAAAAAATTTGAGGAAAAAATCATGCATTTTAGTATGAAAGAAGGTGCAGGATTTATTTATTGCAAAGGTGAAGAGGTATTAAAATACCAAAAATGGTTTGGCACAAATAACAATAAGCCAATTTGTATCTTATTGATTCCGGAGAAGCGCAGATTAAGCAGAGAAACAATTAATGAACAACTTGGATTTTTAATACCTCTTTTTAGTAGATCTCAAATAACCTTGAATTCAGATTAATATTAAAAAATAACTCTTTACTTCTTCTTCCCTTCCTTAGCCTTACCTTCACTCTTTTTCTCTTCCACTTTCTTCCCATCACTTTCCGGCTTCTTCTCAACTGGCTTACCAACCTCCTTAACCACCGGATTCTTGACATCTACTTTGCCTTCATGAATCTTCATCATGGTCTGGCATTTAGGATATTTATCGCAGCCTAAAAACTCACCATAAAAACTCTTACGCAAAATCATTTTACCTTCTTTACAGTGTGGACAGAGCATGCCTTCTTCCGGATATTTTTTCTTATGCGGTGCATTAGCATCTTCATGCTGCATTAGTGTAACGATCCTTCGAGTTCTGCCCATTCCTACTTCCACAATAGGCATCTTGGTCTTTTCGTCCATGTTGCCGGTGAACTTGATTGGTCCAGCTTTAGGAATGTTGAAGATAGTTTTACATTCTGGGTATTTATCACAGCCCACAAAACGGCCGAATTTTCCTCTGCGCACCATTAATTTTCCTTCTTTGCAATTTGGACAATGCCCCATGTAATTGGCGGCATCAGAGGTTTCACGGATAGATACAATGATTTCTTTCCCGATCAATTTTTCTTTCTTCTTGAAATCAGTAAGAAGATGAGTAAGGAATTTTTTTGCTTTCTCTAACACTGCTTCTGGTTTTTGCTTACCTTCGCGGATCTTTTCCATATCCTCTTCAAAATCAGCGGTGAGTTTTTCATCTACAATAGTGGGAGCATATTTTTCGAGAATCTTATCTGTTTCCATACCCAGCTGGGTTACGGTAATCTTCACTCCTTCAGCATAGCCGCGTCTGAATAAAGTATCCAAAATTTCTGCTCTGGTTGCTTTGGTACCAAGATTACGTTTTTCTAATTCTTTAATGATGGATGATTGGTTGTATCTTGCTGGCGGCTGAGTTTCTTCATCATGCTTTTCAATTTTGATGATATGCGCTTTCTCATCTTTCTTCATCTCGGGAAGAGTAATATCTTCTACTTTTAGGTAAGGTTTGTAGAATTTGTGCCAGTTTTCTTCTAAAGTTCTGGTTCCTTTGGTGATGAATTGTTCGCCTTTGACATCGAAGGTAACAGTCATGGTTTCTCTGACTGCTGGTTTGGCAAATGTGGCCATGAAACTTTTGACGATCAGATCGTAGACGCGCTGATCTCTGGGTTTCAGATTTCCGGGAACATGTCCAGTAGGATAAATCGCGGGATGCGCGGGATCAGTTTTATTTCCGTTGTTTGGTTTCAATTCTTTTTCTTTGAGTAATTCTTGCGCCAAATGCTGGTAGTGTGATTGTTTTGCTAGATCTGAAAGAATTTTTTTGAATCCTAATTTTGGATCTAATTGTTGAGAAGATGTTCTGGGATACGAAGTGACTCCGGCAAGGTAGAGGCTTTGGGCAATCGCTAACGTTTCCTTAGGAGTTATTTTGAATAAGGCATAGGATTCTGATTGCAGATCGGTTAAGTTGAACGGTGTAGGGGGAGATTGGTTGCGGATAGCTTTGTTAACATCCTGAATCAGCGCTTCTTTTTCATTTTTTATTTTTGCTAAGATTTTTTTTACTTTTGCTTCATCAAAAATTTTATCTTCTTTGTGCCAGGCTTCTAATGGTGAGGACTTGTATTTTCCCTGAAAGGAAAGCCGCCAGAACGGTTCAGGCTTGAAAGCTTGAACCTCTTTTTCTTTTTCTACTAGCATATGCAAGGCAGGGCCTTGTACTCGGCCGATAGACATGACTTTGAATGATCCAGCTGCTTTGACTGAACTGGTCAGTGCGCGGGAAAGGTTTATACCATAAAACCAATCTAATTTGTGCCTGGTTTCTCCGGCATTAGCCTGCCCCCAATCCAGATGCTTGCTTTTGTTCTCATATGCTTCTACCAAATCTCCTTTGGTTAAAGTAGAGAATTTCATGCGGTTGCTGTCCTTTTTCTTACAAGCGAAACGGATCACATTCAAGCCGATGACTTCCCCCTCAATATCGTAGTCGCAAGCAATGGTAAAATCATCTGCTTTTGCAGCGAGCATGCTAATGGTGTCAATATAATCCTTGACGTAGGTGCTTTCTTTTGAAGTTAGGTACGTTGGTGTCCAAGCTACTTCGAAGACAGGATAGCCCCAGCCATCTTTGTTCTTTTCAGCCAAGCCGTATAAATGGCCGACTGCGGAGGTGACAATAATGTTTTTATTGTTATGTTTTAGCTCGTAGTAGCTGCATTGCTTATTCTTCTTTTTTGCAGGTTTAGTATCGGCTAAAGCAAATGCTACCTTTTCTGCAGAACTGGGCTTCTCGGTGATGATCAATTCAGTCATAAGAACATAGATTTTAAAAAGGGTTTAAAAATGTTTGGAAAAATTACTTCTTTTCGTCAACAACAGTTTCTACTTCTTTATTTGAAGAAAACTCTCTGGTTAATTCTTGTAACGCTTGATGGGTTTTGAAGGAAGTAAGAAATTCCCATTGATCTTTATTGTTCATGTAGGAATAAAATTCTACTGGTCCTAACTGCTCCAGTATTTGCTGGGCCCGATGATGTGGCGTTTCTTTTCCTGGTTCATCATAAACATAATTAACTGGTAAACCGCATTTCATTTCCATAAAAATAGCCATGGCCTCTCTGAGGGTGCTGTCACATTGTTTATAATGGTCTTGATTCAAGATATAATGTAAGTAATGCCCGTGCTCATGGATATTGGAAGATAAAATATATTGATAATCGTAATGGTCTCTTAAAGAAACAAAAATTCCACGCTCTATTCCCTCTCCCCAGGAAAGATGAGCAACGGGGTTCATTTCTTGATCATCTTCTTTTTCTTTTTTGACCGGCGGTTTAATTACATTATAAGCGTCTGGACTGGCGTAGACGTAAGGATGTTGAGTAATTATTTCCAAGCTGGCTTTGTCTTCATTTTTG
>JBBSWK010000096.1:0-14487 GCA_038046325.1 Nanobdellota archaeon
AACCGTCGGCATTGTACGCATGCTCAATTGTGGACAAAACACTGCTTTTGAAAAAGTAGAAAAAATACTGAACTATACTCCAAAATCTATCCAGTTGCTGAACGATATTGTAGTCTTAGATAAGGATGCGGCAACTCAAAAATTAAAACAAGCAGGATTAACCTATCTGGAAGCAGCAGGCGTGCTAGAATATACCCATTGCGACAATCCCCCTGAAGATTACTATATCACTTCAGAAGACATGATTGGAAAAGCAGGAGTGTGGGGACATTTCGGCAGTTGGGATTTTACCAGAGCAGCCATGTATCAAAAGACCAAGAAACTAGAGAGGAATGAAGCAATCGCTCTCCTAACCACAGAATTCGAAGTAAGCAAGGAAGAGGCAGAACAATTGCACGCAGAGATAAAATCGACTGACGCAGATAAATGGATTGCGCCATGGCCAGGTTATCCTTCTAAAATAGAAGAATGTGAAGAACTTTCTGAAGACAAGCTTCGTTGTCCTGGTTCAGTTCAAGGTAAGAATTTCATCGTTAATATCGATTTGACCGATCATACTGCAAAATTTGATACCCAAGGAGACGTTTATCCTCATTCCATGGTGTATGTAACCGAGAAAGAAATTGTAGAAAATAAATTTTCAGGTACTACGTCCAGCTTCTCTGTAATACTGATCCCTTTTCAAACCGACTATGTATTACTTGCTGCCGATCCGCTGCAAGCCAACAGCATCTTTGCTCAACTTTATTTCTTACAGGGACACGGCCTGAAATGTTTCAGCAAGTTTGGTGACGTGCAAAATTTTAATGGGGGAAGAATAATTACCTGGAAAATGGATTATTCCTGTCAGCAAGAGAATAATACTTTTTTCGCTAAAGAAATAAATCAATCAATAAAGAGTGATGTTAGTACTTAGATTACTTCACAACAAATTTTATAAAGCAACCCTAGTTCTGAATTATAGTGGTTTATTCATGACAGAACAGCATTCTAAAACAGAACATCCAAGCAATTCAGAGGATGAAATTATAGATTTATCCAAACTAAAGCAAAAAGTAAAAGGATTCCTCAAGAAGGGAAAAAATGAGCATACTGAAGTTACGCCAGAGCATTCTCATCATTTACCTTCCCATACTGTAAAACAATCCGACGATTCCCTGTCTTTTGATTTCAAACAAATTAAAGGTACGGCAAAGAAGCATGCCAAATGGCTTATCCCCTTGCTGTGCATTTTCATTGCCATATTCGCCTCTGTATATCTGCGGACCATGCCGCAACGCATGCCGATTGCCGACCAGTGGGCGGAGAATACAGTTGCTAATTATTATCAAGAATTAATCAAACAACAAATCAACCAGCAATACCAGCATTTGCCGGAAGAGATGAGACAATCTCTTCTGGAGAAAGAATGGCAGAATTTTCAGAATCAAAATAAAGATAATTTAGAAGCGCAGAAAGAAACCATTGCCAAACAATATCGAGATAATTTTAAAGACCAAGAAGGAACGCTGTATCTGCTCGGCATTGATCCCTACCACTTTTATCGCCAAACCAAAAATATTCTAGAAAATGGAATTCCGGGAACTGGCTACTTTGAAGATGGAAGCCTTAAAGATGATTACCGGCTTGCTCCTTTAGGCGGAGCAGCAGAATGGATTTTTCATACCTGGTTTGCTGCGAAATGGCATCAATTCCTCAACCTATTTGGCGATTTCCCACTTATGTATACTTTTTTCTTTGTAGGAGTTATCTTTTCTGCACTTACCGTCATTCCAGGATTTTTCATCGGAAGAAAACTAAGTAAAAATAATGTCGGCGGATTTTTTACTGCCTTCTTACTTGCAGTTAGCTCATTTTTTGTATCAAGAACGACTGGAGAAAGTTCCGATACCGACGTATATACTGTTTTTTTCCCAGTACTTATTGCCTGGTTATTCCTAGAAGCGCTGGATGCTAAAGAGAGAAAATGGAAAGTAGTATGGCTTTCGCTGGCCGGGTTTGCTACCGGGTTATTTGCTTTCGTCTGGACCGGTTGGTGGTATATTTTCTTCTTTTTAATTGCCACCCTGGGTTTTAAAATAGTGTACTTAGTAATAATGAGCTGGAGAAATCTGAGGACAGCAGCTACATCGCCGGAAGTTAAAGGTACTCTTTCAACCTTAGTTATGTATCTGGTCTCCTCAGCCGTGTTTGTAACTATCTTTACTTCATTTGGTGCCTTTGTACGCTTTCTGGCCGGGCCTTCGAAATTTATTAACCTTAAAGCAGTAGGCATTTACAATTTTTGGCCAAATATTCGAACTACCGTTGCAGAACTTAACCCCGTTTCTTTCGATCACGTCATCAGCAATCTTGGTGGAAAAGTATTCTTGCTCATTGCCATCGTCGGCATACTTATTTTAGCATTAAGAAAAAACGAACAGGGGAAAAGGGAGCCGCATCTGGCCTTTTTACTCGCCCTGTGGCTAGGTTCTTCTCTCTTTGCCACCACCAAGGGAGTAAGGTTTATATTGCAAGCAACCCCCATCTTTGCTATCGCCGTAGGAGTGTGTCTGGGTTTAGGGTGGCAGTATTCCACACAATTGATTATTAACAAGTTTAAGCACTTCAAGTTTAATCAGAATTTAATTAAGAAAGCAACCAAGATCACCCTTTTTCTGTTGTTTTCTCTCTTGCTCATAAGTCCAGCTAAAGCAGGATATTATCAAGCTCATAATTCTGTTTCCAGCATAAACGATGCCTGGTATAACACCCTGACAAAAATTAAAGAAGAAGCGCCAGAAAACATAATTATAACTTCCTGGTGGGATTTTGGACATTGGTTTAAAGCAGTTGCCGATCGTCCGGTAACCTTTGATGGAGGAACACAGACGCAATGGGATGCATATTGGGTAGGAAAATCCTTGTTGACCACAGAAGAAAAAGCAACCGTCGGCATTGTACGCATGCTCAATTGTGGACAAAATACCGCCTTCAACGAGTTAGATAAAATCATAAATTATACTCCTGAATCGATACAGCTATTAAATGAGATAGTCACACTAGACAAAAATGCGGCAACTCAAAAATTAAAACAAGCAGGATTAACTGATCAAGAAGCAGCAGGCGTGCTAGAATATACTCATTGCGACAATCCACCTGAAGATTACTATATCACTTCAGAAGACATGATTGGAAAAGCAGGAGTGTGGGGACATTTCGGCAGCTGGGATTTCAACAGAGCAGCCATGTATCAAAAGACAACAAAAGTAGAAACAAAAGAAGCTGTAGCTCTCCTAAGTTCTGAATTCAAGCTTAGCGAAGAAGAGGCAGAACAATTGCACGCAGAGATAAAATCGACTGACGCAGATAGATGGATTGCCCCTTGGCCGGGCTATCTTACAGGAACCCAGGGATGCGAAAAAATTTCTGAAGACAAGCTTCGTTGTCCTGGTTCAGTTCAAGGCAATAATTTCATCGTCAATATTGATTTGACCGATCATACTGCAAAATTTGAGACCCAAGGGGATGTTTATCCAAATTCCATCGTGTATGTAGTTGAGGAAGAAATTGTAGAAAAGAAATTTTCCGGCAACACTGCTGGATTTTCTATAGTTCTTATTCCTACTGGAAGCGATTTTGCTTTCCTTGCCGCCGATCCGCTGCAAGCCAACAGCATCTTTGCTAAACTTTATTTCTTACAGGGACACGGCCTGAAATGTTTCAGCAAGTTTGATGACGTGCAAAATCTTAATGGGGGAAGAATAATTACTTGGAAAATGGATTATTCCTGCCAGCAAAAGGCGGGAAGTGCTTTGAGCGCCTCTTAACCCTTCTTCCACAATTTTTATAAGGGCCTTATAGCTAATTGGAGTATGGTAGATAAGGCGAACGAGGTAATTGTTATTCCGGCCTACAACGAAGGAAAAACGATCTTTGAGGTTATCGTTAAGACACAAAAATTTGCTTCCAATATCATTGTCGTAGATGATGGGTCACAAGATAATACTTCAACAGAAGCATCCAAAGCAGGTGCAGTAGTATTGCGACATAAAGTAAATCTGGGAAAAGGCGCCGCTTTGAAAACAGGATGCGATTATGCGGTACGACGAGAAGCTCAAAAAATAATAACCATGGATGCTGATGGGCAACACGATCCTAAAGAGATACCAGTATTTTTGTCAGCCCTAGAACATTATGATGTTGTTTTTGGCAGTAGAAAAACGCCAAAATCCATGCCCGCGGTGTTCAAATTTGGCAATAAAGTAATCACTAAAAGTCTGCAGATCCTTTACGGAGTTACTGTTGAAGACAGCCAATGCGGGTATCGGAGTTTTAGATCTACTGCCTACCCCAGCATACGCTGGGAAGCTACAGATTACTATGTAGAAACAGAGATGGCCATTAGAACTGGAAAAAAGAAAATGAAACATACTACCGTTCCGATAGAAACAATTTATGCAGATAAGTATAAAGGAACAACCGTATTAGACGGAGTAACTATTGTTGCAAAAATGATGGGGTGGAAACTATGGCGTTAAGCACAACCTTTTGGATCCAATTATTGGGCATCATCTTCGGTGCTGGAATGATGTACTTTACTTTCGTTAAATATAAACGCAAAGAATTAAATAAAACTGAATGTATGGTTTGGTTTGTAGGCTGGATCCTGCTCATTGCCCTGGCAACAAAGCCTTCCGCTCTTGATTTTTTCATTGGCCGTCTTAAATTTCATCGCCGCTTAGATTTTTTTGTAGTATTGGGATTTTTCGCCCTTTTAGGGCTGGGTTTTTTCAATTATAGCATCGTTAAAAAGATGGAAATAAAATTGGAAAAGTACGTGCGAAAAGATGCCATAGAGGGAGTGATAGAGAAAAAAAATGAGCAAAGTGCTAAGTAGAATAAATAACCATGAAAATTCTCTTTGTCTGTGAAAATTACTATCCTCACTACGGCGGTGCAGAGGTTCTGTTTAAGAATGTAGCTGAAGGCCTAATTAAAAAAGGAAATAAAGTGGCCATAGTCACTACCTTACTTCCTGGAACTAAAAGATTTGAAGAAATCAATGGCGTAAAAGTGCACCGCGTTTCCTGCTTCAATAGCCGCTACCTTTTTTCTTTTCTCTCTGTCCTCAAAGTCTTGAAGTTAGCTAGAAGAGCAGAGGTAATCCAAACTACTACCTTTAATGGAGCACCACCAGCATGGTTAGCCGCAAAATTAACCAAGAAGCCAATAGCTTTAACTGTCCATGAAGTTTGGATAGGAAAATGGAAACAAGTAACTGGTTTTTCGGGGATAAAAACATTATTGCATGAGTGCTTGGAGAGAATGCTCTATCTCCTTCCCTTTGATAAATACGCCTGTGTTTCTGAGTCAACCAGAAAAGATGTATTGTGCCAAGGAATTGCTCCAGAAAAAACAGCCACTATTTACAATGGGTTTGATTACCAATTCTGGAATCCACGTAATTTTAGTAAAACGGAAGCTCAAAAACTGCGTAAGAAACTTGCTGTAGATAAGAAGTTTGTCTGTTTATCTTGGGGAAGGCCGGGAAGTTCAAAAGGTTTTCAGTACCTCATTAAAGCTGCTCCTCTTCTCCAAAAAAAAATCCCACAAATAGCAATTCTTCTTATGCTCGGTACACCTGAAAAATATAAGAAAAATTATCAGCGCCTTACCCAGTTAGCAAGTAGCTATCCAGAAATAGTAAGAATTATTCCTTCAGTTCCTTATCAACAACTAGGAACAATGATCAGGGCTGCTGATTGTGTGATTATACCCTCGCTTTCGGAGGGGTTTGGATATAATGCTCTAGAAGCGAATGTGATAGGAACTCCGGTAGTTGCCAGCGATGTAGGTTCGCTCCCAGAAGTGGCGTCAGGAAAACATCTTTTTTTTAAAAGCAAAAATCCAGAAGATATGACGGAAAAAATTAAAGCAGTTGCTAAAGGAGAATGGAAATATCTGCCCCTCAAGAAATTTACCTGGGATGCTTGCGTGGAAGCATATTTGAAAGTGTATTCGCAGATTTTAAAAAAATGAATCAATAATTAATATTAAGCATATCCATCATTATCTCACACACTCTTTCCAGGTCTTCATAATAATAGTAGAAATATTTTCCGCAAAATTTTCTTCTGCATTCAAAACAACCGCACCATACTTCTGCCCAGCTGAGAGATATCTGCGCCGCTGCCCTTCCAACTTTTCCCGGGGCTGAACTACTCGTACATCCTTTCCGCCTTTATCCCGCTTCATCACTGCATCGACAGCAGCATCGAGAAGGAAAAGTGTATCCGGCTTAGGGATAGGAAGGATTTTCAAAACTATACTTCGTTCAGAATAAGGATACTGGCCGTATAAATCATAAAAATAACGATCGCAGATTACTAATTCATTCCCGCGCAAATGAGGATAAACCTCTTTCATATAACGCGCCAGAAACGTACCATACATAAACAAAAAAAGCAATTCCTGAAAAAAATCAAAGGATTTTACTTTCTCTTCACTCACCGTATCAAAGATTTTCTTATCCTTTTGTTGAGGGAATAGTTTTCCTAAAAGCGATGGCTTCCAGCCAAAATAATAACCGTATTGTCCTGCAACAAAATGAGTTAAAGGATCATATGCCTGCAGCAGGGCTTCCTTAGTAGTGCTTTTCCCAGCACCATTCATCCCCATCACGCAGAGTAAATGTCCTTTTCTTTTCAACGAAATTTTCCGTGCGCTCGCGCGTAAGACTTTCTTCAGCAAAGCAAAAAAAAGAAGCGGTTCCTTTCTTAACCTACCACCATAAGCATTTAATATTATTCTAACCTTAAGAGAAAACTGAGGAAGAAACTGATAAAATGACTTCTTCCAGCCGAACTGCGCCAGCTGTTCATTAATATAATTCCAGTCCTTCGCTTCTTGTTTGTACTTTTCCAACAGCTTCCGATTATATTCTTTAACTTTAAAATTTTCAAACAAAGCATGCGCGCTATGGATCAACAGCGAGTCTTCAGGAGAAGGTATAATTCCCTGTGCACGTTCAAAGATCTTCTCTTTATCTAACACTCGTACGCCATGCCAGGCCACTTCCCGATGCAGATGAACCGCAGAAACAATTTTTCCATCAAAGAAGAGGTACATTTTCTTGTACTTCTCCACAGATTCATCCATATACAAAACATATCCTTCACCGTCTAAAAGTCGAGAAGCATGATTATAATCCTCATTCTTTCTGAAGAGTATATCTAAATTTTTATTCTGCCCTTCCAGGATATGTTCGCATTTAAAGAGCAGATACGCGAGTCCTGCTTGATCAAATAGGCCGAGAATTCGTCTAAGCTCAACGGGTATTTTAGCAATTATTTTCATAGTATTGAATTATAGATTTCCTCATGCTTTTTAAGAAATATTTCTTGTGAAAAATATTTCTCTGCTGTTTTACGGCAATTTTTCTGATATAAAGCATAATTTTTCTTAATTTCAGCAATGGCCTTAAGTAAGCTTTCTTTATTTGGCTCAAATACTACTCCACATTTTTCTTTGGTAACTATTTCAGCAATGCCGGTCTGGGATGATACCAAAACCGGCTTTCCCGCCGCTAAACTCTCAATGGCAGAAGTAGGCATAGTCTTGAGATATTCATCCAATTGAAGATACGGAATAATAGTACAATGAACTTGAGCATACCGAAAATTCATGTCCGTATGAATTTTGTTTTCAAAGCTCATATTTTTAAATCGTTTATTTTTCATTTTTTCTTGGAAGAGATGATATTCTCCACTGCGCCATAAAAATATGATCTTAGTATTCTGCAAAAATTGATCAGCTCCTAATAAAAAATAAATTCCTCGTCGGTGAAGATACCGAACTTTCGCCGGACAACTGGCATTAAGAATAGTAAAAGTCTTGGCCGTGGCTTTATGATAGGAAAATTGCTGCAAATCCACCGGTGGATAGATCACTTTTATCTTCCGTTCCTGCACCCCTGCTTCTACTAATTTTTTTTTCTGCAGCGCTGATTGGACAATAAGGGTGTTAATCCTGGAAAGATACTTTATCTTTTTCTTTATCCGCTCTTTACCAAAAAAATTTGCAGAAGTTAAAATAGTTTTCTTCGTGCTAAAAAAAGGTAGATAGGGCCGATCACATAGGGAAGTGTAGATATGCACGATTTTATTTCTGGAAAAGAAAGATAATGGGATAATTCCCAGAAAGTAATACAGAAAATGATACGAGAATAAGTGAAAACTAAATCTTAATTTGTGATAGCCATCTAAGTGTAAATCATGAATGTTTCCTTTAAAATGCGCCGCTAATAAAGCAACTTCCTTTGAGGTAGCTTCAAATTTCGGTCTAAAGCGTTGAGTAAGATAAAGTAATGTTTTCATGGTTGATTATTTTGATTATGTTGTCGTAAAGAAATATATTGCATCGCTAAAGTCCCCACCCAAAATAGATTCCCAAAGAGAGCATAGAACCACAGGAAGATTTCAATCTGATCGGAAAGAACAGCAATAGCTAACAGGGGAAAAAACAAGGCTGAACCATAGAGGTAACGCACTTTATCAACCATGGTACCAGAAGCAATAGGGGTTGGATTATGTTTAGTAATTTCAAACTTATAAAAATAGACCAAGAGGTATTGTAAAGGATAGGCTAGCATCGCTAAAGAGCCTATTACAAACAAGGAAGGATTGCCTTCTCCGTACAACAGGGAAAACAATAGAAGCGGAGTAATGATAAACCCGCCCGCGCCGTCTAACCAATGCCCTTTCACTGATTTTAACTGTTTTACTCTGGCGATGTTGCCGTCAACACAATCAAATATAACATATAAGGACGCAAAGATCACTCCCAGCACTTGATTCATAAAACCGCCGCGAATAAAAAAAGCAGCGCTCACTGCAGCCAGGAAAAAAGAGAATACACTTACTTGATTCGGAGTTATGCTAGTATACTGTATCAGCAACCGCGAAGGAAGACGAGAAAGAGGGCGCACCAGATAGCGCATCGTATACTCATCTCCTTCTTTTTTCAATCCTGACAGGTCTCCAGCAGATTTGGAAGTATTCATCTTCATTGCGTAGTATCTAACCTCAAAAAATAATTATAATAAATAAAAAACATCATGACTAAAAAAATTACTCCTTCTTTCGTACACAGGCAATGTATTCAAAACTTTCATTGTCAACATATTTAAAAGAGACATGGCCAACGTCATCAACTTCAAAAAGTCCCTGCAGAAGAGACTTAAATTTATCTTCTGACTGCGGGCAGTAACAAAGCCGCGGCTCTTCTTTTCCACTGTTCCCCCTATATTCATATATTTCATCACCCACTAATCTTGCGTGTTTAGAGAAGTCACTCCCTGGTCCGTTTATATCTATGAGCATTTTTGCGCCTGGCTTTAAAACTCTGTTGAATTCCTGTAAAAGCCATTGAATTCTTTCTCTAGTTTCCAGCAAGGAAAGAACGCTCAGGCAGACCACATAATCAAAGGAATGATCAGGATACGGAAGTCGATCTGCATGCACATCAAACACGGTAAGATTCGCCCTTGATTTTAAATCCGGTCGCTGCGCCAACTTTTGTTCAACAATGCGCTTAGCTTCAGGAGAGGCTTCTATACCTTCTACCTGATGGCCGCACTCCAGCATGTGCAGAAGATTAACTCCTACCCCAAAACCGTAATCGAGAACCTTGCCCTGCTTTTGCTTGAAATACCAGCGCTCTAACCGCACCAGATCTAAATTGGGGTATTTTTTATCGTACCCTTTTCGATAAATATCATCATACTTATCCTTATTCACTTTTACAACCAATTCTGTCTTCATAGTGTTCACCTCAAATATCAGTATCCTCTTTCTTTATCAACAATATTAATCAACGGCCGATCGTGTATAAATCTATCGATATTCAACATAATATTTTCATAGCGGCGAGTAAAATTATTGTCCGACATCCCTGCTAGATGCGGAGAAATAACTACATTTCGAAATGAACGTAAAGGATGATCCACAGGAAGAGGCTCAGGATCAGTTACATCTAATCCTACTCCTCGAAATTTTCCATTTTGAAGAGCTTCCAACAATGCTTCTGTTTGCACTAATCCTCCGCGAGACACATTCACAAAATAGGCAGTATCTTTCATGGCTGCAAATTCTCTTGCTCCGAAAGTTCCTTTACTTTTTACGGTAAGAGGAGCGGCGCAAATAACTACGTCAGCCTGAGGCAATATCTCTACCAGTTGCTCCGGCATATACACTTTTTGCAGCATGGTGAGGTAAGGAATATTTTCATTGTTTACAGCAAATACTTTCATCCCAAACGCCGCCAGTTTTTCCACGATAAGCATACCGATGCCCCCGCAACCCACTACTACTGCAACTTTATCCCGCAGTTCAATAGGCCGAGGAGTAGCAACATCCTCATCGCCAGTCATAGTTAAATGAAGATTTCTGGTAAGCGTAAGCAGCAAGGCCAGAGCATGGTCGGAAACGCCCGGCCCTTGCAGAATTTTCCCATTGGTAAAAATAATAGAACTTTGCACCAATTCAGGAATTAAATAATGCTCTATTCCTGCACCAGTAGCATGAACCCAGCGAAGCTTGCTGGCTTTCCGCAATAACTCAGCAGTCAATACTTCGTCTAAAACGGCGCGATCAGCGCTGATAAGAGCATCGGCAGTAGATATAGTTTCATGAACAGTATCTCGAGTTACCGAAATCAACTCGGCAGTAGGGAAGCGAGATTTCAACGTCTCCATCTGGCTGGGAGTAAAACCTAACAGAGCAAGACGTTTATAATGGGCATCCATAGCCTTAAAACAGGCCATTTATTTATAAGCATTATCGAACTTGAATACAGGTTGTATTAGGCGATTGGGGATCGTAGACAGAAGGAATAGTATCTTAAAAGAAAAAATTCTGAGAGCCAGTTATCTCCGCGCGTGCAGAACCAGCTAGTTTTCGCCTAGTGATTCTTCTTTTTTAAAAATAATCTTAAGCTGTTCCTTAAGTTCAGGAAGATCTTGTTTGAGAACGTTCCAAACTTTATCTAGCTTTACTTCAAAATATGCATGAATGAGAACATCCCTCATACCTGCGATCTTTTGCCAAGGGACTTCAGGATATTTGCTTCTAAAGGAAGTAGGAATATTTTTAGTAGCCTCTCCTATAATCTCAATTTGCCTGACAACTGCGCTTTGCCGCAGCAGGCTTTTAAAAAATTTTTCTTTGGATACATTTTTTGTAAAACTCTCGATATTTTTGATACTTCCAAGTATGTCCTCGACATACAATAGGACATCTCGCTTCATATAATTTTAACCTCTTCTCTTAAAATCTGTTCCCTAATTCGTGATTTAATAACGTCATACTCGACTAAATCAACTTTTCTTCGTAGCAGTTCTTCTAGTTCAAGTTTTATACCTACAAAGTCCAGAAGGCTTTTTCTTCCTCCAAGTCTTATGAGGATATCGATATCACTGCTTTTTTTCATTTCCCCTCTTGCAGCAGATCCAAATATTCCCGCCTTAGTAACCCCATTCCTTTTTAGGATAGGCACAGCTATCCTAGCGATCTGTTTTACAGTCAGTTGTTTGGGTATAGTTTTTTTCTTTACCATGACGATAATTAATATTTACTTCTATATAAATTATTTGTGCATTCCTAAGCTTTGTACGGCATTTGTACCAACACAAAATATTTTAGTTCAATAAACAATATAAAGGAAACATCAAAGACAATGCCATGGCCATCCTAAACTCCACCTATGCCCCTATTTACGGCGAGATGGAAGAAATAGCCCTGAACTGGTACCAGCGCAAGGTCTTGGATGGAAAGAGTTTTGCTGATCTATTTGAATTTGAAGGGCTTCCGTTAGGCTGGTTCTATGAGCGCATGTTCTTTCTGGTAATGATGCCCAAGCAGCTTAATATGTACGATCTTCTTAAACGAAAAGAAAAACTTACTGCTACACAAAAAATAGAGTTTAGCCTCTGGAGTTCATTACTTCCAAAGTTGATCTCTTTAAATGAGAAACGAAAAAGATCCATTGTCAAGTCTCAAGCTCATAAAGCTTCTTCATCGCAGCAAAAGGCGCTCTTTCTTACTTATACCAATCAGTTGGAAAAAGATGGAAAAATCTACCGTCTTCAAGAGATAATTGATGAACTAACCAACAGAAATAACTTAGTTCCTTTTCCCATCGTAATCGATCCTTTTTCCAGTAAAAAGTACCAGATATTAAAAGATAGAAACAGTATCTACCAGTACAGCGATACAGAAATTATCCAGAAAGCGAAAGCGAAAGCAAAAGAACTGTATCAGAGAATACAAAGTTTATCTGAAGAGCAAAAGGAAAGAATTTTCTCGCTGGGGGAGAAAAATTTCTGGCCGTATTGTAAATATCTGTTTCATTTTCATTTTTCTCAAGAGATGCTTTTCCAACTGGCCTTTCATTATTATGTATTTGATAAAATCATCCGCCAGGAAAAGATTACCTGCGGCGTGCTCACCTCTCCCGGGAGCAGTGTGGAGAAATGTTTAATTGCCACGGCCAAGAATAACCATATCTCTGCTCTAGTTATTCAGCATGGAATTACTGATCAGCCTATCAACAATGCCGGCAGCGCTCATTATGCAGTGTTTGGAAAACATAATCAAAAACAATTTATGAATTGGGGCATTGCCAAGGAACAGGTCCATATCACTGGGCCAATTATATACAACGATATTTCTAAATACAAAAGAAAAAAGCCTCAACAGAAAACCAAAGAAATTCTTATTACTACGCAAACCTTAATTGAAGTAAATTTAATTCCAAAGGAGATCTATTTCCAATGTTTTAAGCAGATTATTGCAACTCTGCAAAATATTCCTGAGGTGCATATTACCATCAAAACTCACCCCCGAGAAATTCATCATCAGGAATACGACGCCTTAGTTAGCGAAAAAGTGTCTACTAACCATCTCAAGGGAAATGAAAATCTGTACACCTTATTATCTCAGTGCGATCTTTTAATAAATTTTTACGGAACCAGCACCGTTTTAGAAGCAGCTATCCTCGATAAGCCCTGCCTGACTATTGATCTTCCTAATCTTACCCAAAATTTCTACCAAGATTATGATCCTTCGTACAGGATTAAATATAACGATAAGATACAAGAAAAAGTGCAAGAACTGTTAGAAAACCCTTCTTTGTTGCAAGAGAAACGAGAGAGGCTGGTAAAAGATTGGTGTTATATCGTGGATGGAAAAGCCCATCAGCGAGTTGTTGACGTGATTGAGAAGTTGAGTGGAAAAAAATAACGAAGGAATTTATCCAATAAACACTGCATCCACAAACTTAAACATCTGTACTCCTTCTCTAAACTCTCCTACTTGTGAAACATTAATCTTTCCCTCAAGATTATGCAAAATCAAATCCATAAAATTAGCTCCACTATTATAAGCTAAAGGATATCCCCCGCCAAAACGAGGATTTATCTCCGACACTACAAAACCATGCTCAGTCTCAAAACAATCTAGATCTATCGGCCCTACTAATCCTAGTTTAGAAACAACCTCCTTGCATAACTCCATCAGTTCCTTATTCTTAACCCCTATAGCCTTGTCCGTTTCCCCTGACCTCATAAGTATTTTCTTCTTCGGAAAAACCTGGATCACTTCCCTGCTCTGAAAATCTGCATACACATCAACTCCCCATTCTTGGCCAGTCACAAAAGGTTGAATCATCATTCCCGGCTCTTTAGAGAAAGCCATGCGCAACTGTTCCAGGTTATCAACTTTCGCCAAACCTATGCTGGCGCTTCCTTTGCGCGGTTTTAAGAACAAAGGAAAGCACAACTCTCCCAAATCTAACTTCTCCTTTACTTCTTCCAAAGAAATAAAACTAGGAATGCTCCTAAAACCATGTTCCAGCAAAAAAGTATGCAATACATATTTATCAAAACAAATCTCTACTGCCTCTTTCCCAGAGACCAGAGGAAAAATGCCTGCTGCTTTTAACCGATCATAATTCTCAGCAAGTATAGACAATTCTGGATCGATTACCGAGAGAACAGTGTTTATTCCATTCTCTTTACAGAGACGGATGATCGTATCAATATAATCCTGATGACTAAAAGGAGGCACCATAAAACTCCCATCTGCGTCATATAAAGCCGGCGCCGTCGGACTGCAATCTGCCGCAAAGAGTTTTCCTCCAGATTTCGAAAGACTTTCTTTAAAATAGCGCACCAGTAAATTTCTTCTTCCAGCGCTTAATAATAACATATTCATGATCTCTTCCCTAAACTCTTTTCCAGTAATTGTTTGTTATTGTAATCTAACTTCAAAATAGCATTATAAATCACATCTGCCGCCGCGCCATTTCCAAAAGGATTTTTCACCGTAGTTAATTGTCGTGCAAAGTCCTGATCATATAATGCTTTTTTGATTGCCTTTTTTATTTCCTCAACTTCATAACCGCAGCTAATGACATTACTCGTTCTTCCTCTTCCTTTCTGCCTGTTTC
>JBBSWK010000097.1:0-3712 GCA_038046325.1 Nanobdellota archaeon
CGGGGGTGACAATACGCACCAATCCGCGCTTGACCAATCCTTTCGCTTGTTTTGGATCTTCCAGCTGTTCTATAATGGCAACTTTGTATCCTTTCTTGATCAGTCTGCCCAGATAGGTTTCAAGAGCATGGTAGGGAACTCCGGCTAGAGGAGCTTTTTTTTCATCTTTGCCGCGGGAAGTAAGCGTTATTTCTAATTCCCGGGAAGCAGTTACCGCATCTTCATAGAACATTTCATAAAAGTCGCCCATTCTAAGCATGATCAGGCAGTCTGGATGAGAGCGTTTTGCTTCTAGGTACTGCTTCATGCCGGGAGTAAGATGTTCTACTGGAATGTTAAGAATGCTTTTCTCTACCACAGTTTTGGTGAGAAAAGAGATTTTTTAAAGATTGTTGTAGTAAAGAGTTCAATTTATCCTATATGCATAACAATTATAACATATCAACCATCAGGCAAATTATGAGTAAAAATGCGATTTCCCTTTCCGTTTTACTAAGTTCTCTCTCCGCCTGCGCTCCCTGTGATTACGAAAGGCTTTCTAAACTGCCTTTAGAATCATCTGTTCCAGAGGAATACCGAGAAAATGTAACTGTCATCAAAGATGTGCGGAAGTTTGGGATTGAACAGCTGGGCTTACACCACTGTACCCAGCATTATACCACTTACAGCAAAAGTGATGGGGAAGCGAGAATGGTATATCGGCTGTTTGTCACAAAACCGACTGTGCTGCCTAACACCTGGGAAGAAGCCTCGCACATTTTTGAGAACCATACGGTTTTCCGCGAAGATGTTAAGGCTGCGTATTTCAATTCCTTTGTGGATACCTTGGAAGATGAATTAGAATATTACAAAAAAGAAGGATATGATGTTTATACCCGTAATGTTACCAGTTATAATCACCCTAACTCGGATCTGGGTAGTGCTATAACTCCCAACTTCTTTAAAGACAGTAAAGCCTGGCAGGCTCAAACTATAACACATGAAATCTGCCATGACAGCGTAGAAGAGTGGGGTCTTAATCTTCCTTCAGAATGGAATGAGCCTTTCTGCGGAGTGATCGGAAGAGCAGGTGCGGTAGAATATTTTAAAGCGAAAAAAGGTGTTGATTCAGAAGATTATCTGTTAGCGCTTAAGAATTTCAACAGCCATCTTGATTATTATAAAAAAGCTAATTCTTATTATGCCCAACTTCAGGCGTTATACCGAAGCGATAAACCTCTCCCACAAAAACTTGAGGAACGGCAAACTATCTTTGCTGAAATAAAGAAGGCTCTTAATTTTGATGCTAATAACGCAGTGCTCTGGGATGGACATCCATATGCGAAATATTATCCGGCGATGGTTCAATTATATGAGGAGGAAAATAAGGATGTTCGCCGCATTTTAGCCAAGACAAAAGAGCATCCTAAAGAGATGCTTCAATACCTGAATACACTTACGCAAATAGAAAATCAAAAACAATTGAAGTAAATTAAGATAAAAATAAAAAACTTTACCCGCGCTTAAACTCACCAGCGATATCGATCAATTCCACATGGCCCATGAAGATTCCCCGGCAGCAGTATCTTTCCAGGCCTAAAGAGTCCATGACTTTCTTCTTGTCTTCGCCTCGGTCGACTTTCTCTTTATACTCTTCCCAAAAGTGTCCTACAGGTTTCCCGCAGGAAAAACATCGAATTGGTATAATCATTGTTCCACCTCAGTGAAACAATGATTGCTTGAAAATTTCTGAATTTTCATTGTGATCATTTTTGTATCCTCATCTGTATGATTTTTGTCTTGCCGCTCTTGCTTTTGAGTCGTTCGGCTTGCGAGTTTCTTTTCTGCGCACGTCTGCTACTAATAATAAGCGGTCGTAATCGTCAAAGGTCTTCTTTAATTTTGGCTGGTGTTCGACTAATGCACGGGCGATGGCTAATCTTACCGCATCGGCCTGTCCGTTAATGCCGCCGCCATGTACTCTGATTTCAAAATTAAGTTTTTCCGCAGCTTCTCCAGCTAATACTAACGGTTCACTGATTCTGGTTCGTAATAGTTCAGTTCCATAATTGTGTAAGTATAGTCCATTGACAGTAACTTTTCCCGTTCCTTGCGTTAAGGTAGCTCTGGCTACTGCGAGTTTCCGTTTTCCCTGCGTGTGTACGAAATCTTTCTTAGCCATTTTTATTCTACCTTCCCGCCGACGTGCCGGCAAACTTCTCCTATAGTGACATACTTTAAGTTAGGTAATTTATTCATGGATGAATCATTTAGGGTGATAAGTTCTTTTCCTGCAAATTCGTTAGGCATGCCAATGTAACAGTTGATCAGTTTAAAGGCTTCTTTCCCTCTGGCTTGCTTCCAAGGAAGCATTCCTCGGATAGTTCTTCGCACCCAGCGATCAGGTAACCTACTGTGAGTCTGGCTGCGATACGGGTGCCCGTAACGGCCGCGTTTTTGTGTTGCACGAGCAAAATTAACTTCTCGGGAGCCGCTGACCACAATCTTTTCACAGTTGACTACTTTGACTTCTTCGCCCAGCAAGGCATCTTTAGCTGCCCGAGCTGCCAATCGTCCTAAGATCATGTTTTCGCCGTTGTAGATTTTCATTTTGTTCTTTATTCCAACCTTATCCTAAAATCCTTATTTGTTTTCCTTCCGGATTATTTTTTAACAATTCCTGCAGGGATAAGGTCTTTCCTTTGGCATGTTCAATTTTCTTTTTTGCTTCTTCTGAAAAGGTTAACGCAGCGACATTTACTTTCTTGGTTAGGTCTCCTACACTCAGCACTTTTCCAGGAACGACGATAGTCTCTCCATCCTGCGCAAATTTTTCGATTTTGTACACATTCACGATTCTGCGCTCCCTGGTAGGCCGACGTAAATCTTCCGCAATCCTTTTCCAGAATTTATTGTCGTGCGACTTGGCATCTAGCTGAACCAATAATTCTTTCAGTTGATAGTTGGTTGGACCAGTTAGTTTGACCATATTATATGCTCAGATGAGTTTTTCCATCTCCTCAACTTTTTCTAGCAGTATTTCTGTGCTGCTGGCAAGGATTTCCTTACAGCTTAATTGTCCCCAGCTTTCGAGATTAAAGATGATATTGTCAGTGTAGGTTACTGTAATTCCTTTATCTGCGTCGGCGTACGCTTCCAGTAAATTGCTGTCATAGATTTTGTCTTCTACTAGTTCAACATTGCTGCCCTTAATTTTGAATACCCCGTCAGTGCACATTTTTGCCAATGCTTCTGGATCTTGAACTTTTCCAACTTTCACCATAGGTTCTTTTTTGTAGAAGGCTAAACCAGGAGTCCATTTGGTATGTTTTTTTCCTTGACCCATCACTGCAGTCATAGTAAGATCTATTTTTTGCTTGGAAAGTAATTTTACTACTGGCATTTTTTCATACACAAAGGTACACTTTGGATCAGCGCTTTCCGCTTCGCCAGCATAAACATATCCTTTCTTGTTAGATTTTAATTTTAATTGCAAGGTGCAGCTAGCACTTTTTTCTGTAACTTCATCTTCATTCTTAGGCAAGCGGTAGCTTTTCAAATCAGTCTTAATAGGAATAAGACCTAGACGTAAAGCAAGCATCTCATCATGCAGGGCAGAGTTGTTGTCTTTGACTTCAACTTCTTCAACAGCCAGAGTAGGAACTTCTTCGATGATCAATCTGCGGATAGTATTGGCAAATACTTCATTGCTTCCTTTTAGCAAAAAGGAAAG
>JBBSWK010000098.1:0-1527 GCA_038046325.1 Nanobdellota archaeon
TTCGCAAAGGTCATGCAAGTAGATATCGTGCTTGATCCTGGTTACCACCTCTACAGGCATTATAGAACTTTTGAGTATATATTTTTTAGTATAATAATGAATATACCTGATTAAAAGGTGTGAGAAATGATAATAAGAAGCTCGACTACTTAGGCAAATTCTGCTTTCCAGTAAGAGTCACAACGCTATCTTCCTGTTCAATGGTTACTTCTTCTAGATTGTTAATAACAATATCGTTGCCCATCAAGTAATAAGAAACGTTGCGCAGCTCGCGAATTCTAATCTTTTCTACATTAGGGATCTCAACCACTTCCCGCGGCACTTTTCCTTTCAGATGGGGATTATTTTCTTCAAAGAATCCTATAAAAGCATGCCAGACTTCTTCATTTTTATGAGAAGGTTTTCTACTTACAACTACGCTTTTGGCTTTGTATTTCTTAAGTTTCCCCTTCATGAATTATTTGATGAAGCTCTTACTTTTAAAGCTTACTATAATTCCGTTTATATGTATATAGTACGACAACGCGAAGCCGCATAAGAAAAAGACAATGGCCCAAAAACGGCTTACCCAAAAGCTTCCGGCAACATAGCCTACTAAAAATCCTAAAATAATCAAGACGGAAGGAAGGGTCGGTTTAAATCGTTGAATATAATATAGTCTTCCTGCGAGCAAACCAGAAACAAAGACTGCGAAGTAACTTAACACCGGTTTGGTTATGACTACCGAGATAATAAATCCTAACAGAGTGAAAAATAAGGCGAACAATTCTGGCCACTGTTGTCTAAGTTTTAAGTCTGCCATGTTATGACTCCATTAGTATCCCTGCAATGATTGCTATTGCAGTAACAAAGATTGCTAATATTAGTCCTATTTGAGTTTGGGTCAATAAAAGTATTCCAAAAATAGCAACTAAAACCAGCGTTACGTAATAATATGGCCGAGAGCCAAAATAAATGTTTAATCCATCTACTTGCTGCAAGGGAAAGGAAGAACATAAGGCCATGACCCAGTTCAATACCAATCCTTTGCTAAAAAAATAACTATCCGGGAAAAAATATAATCCGATCGCGAACAGTAAAGCCAGGAAAAGATTAGCCATAATGCCCTGGAATGAAATTTTAGCATTGTCAAGATAAGAATGCCCGTACCTGAATTCTCCTAAACGATGGCGGGTCATGAGTGAAGAGGCAATTCCTCCTATAAGAACTAAAGGAACGCGGCCATTGGTTATTATGGTAAGAAGCAGAACAATTAATATTCCCGCCCACCATCCTTTAAACTGCCCTAGATATCCTTCTTTTAGAGCGTATATTTTTTGCCAAGAGATTCTCGCAAAGAAAGAGACAGCAACAATGGCGCTTACGATAAACAAATTACCCAATCCTTCCCAGAACTGAAAATGAGTGTCTCCCCAATTGCGGAAGGAAAACATGAAGGCGTTAAGAAAAACAGCTGGAATGAGAAAGGCTAATTCTTGCTTTTCGAATTTTAAATAGTCTTTAATTCTCGCGCGTAATTCTTCACCT
>JBBSWK010000099.1:0-7263 GCA_038046325.1 Nanobdellota archaeon
AGGAACACGCCGATAAGAGATTTCTAGAGAAAGCCTTTGCAGTTGCGCTTATCGTCTACAGTATGCACAAATGGTCCACCCAGAAGTTTGTAGAAGCGATTTGTAAAGACTCTGGCTTTACAATTACCGATGTCTGGAGATACGAATTTCCTATTAAAGCAGTCTTCACATTCCATGAAAAGCCTAAGCAACTGATTGATGTCGGTTTGTGGCGGATGGAAAAGCTATAAGGTATATGCGGAAAGAATAAGAGTCTTCTATCAATTTTTGATTTGATGATACGGCGCGAGGATCGGCCAGAACTACTGGAAATCTTAATTGACCCAAATAAAATAGGGTTAGGTCAAAAGGCAATTTCTAAGCTTTTAGAGATAGTGGGTCTACAATTTCAGGAAAATACTATCTGTGAAGTAAGTGGAGTTGCCTATGTGGAAAGAGAAAGTAATTTGTATCAACTCGGGTTAGATGTGGTTAAGTCTCAAAACTTGATTGATATTGAAAATGCTATAAAATTATTTGGCCAAGGAGATTATAGTAAAGTAAGCATATTAGCTGATTATGCCAATACCACTTGTTCTTCTATAGAAGAAGTTATGGAATTACCGATCGAATTCAAAACCGCAAGAGCATTATTTAACTTTGCAGCTAAAAGCCCAGAAAAAATTCTTTTACTGGAAAAACATGATCGTGAAAAATGGGTAAATCTCTATCTGGAGCTTTTAGGAAGTTATGTTAGATATAACCTTGAAGAAATACAATTTCCAAAAGACTTCTTAGGTTTTTTCCACTGCCATTCAGAAGGAAGCAAACCTTCTCCGATTGATTTAAAGAGCACTGTTAAAACAGGAATTCCTGAATTAGTAATTTCTACTACTACAAATTACAAGACTGAAGGCGTGTCAATGTATGTGTGTTCTCAGGGAGAATTCAAAATGGTATACCAAGGCTTACTTCAGCCAAAACAATAACATTATTAAACTTCTTTTATTTTCTTCCTACAGGTGCATAGATGAAGCTTACAATCGATACTCAAGTAGACACGCATGAAGATATCCGTAAAGTCCTTCAGATTCTTACTTCTATTTTAGAAAAGAAAGATCCATCCTTCTCTTCAAGCTCATCCGGTTCAGCAACAGATACCACCAACTTAAGGAACATGTTCGCTGATGATCAAAACGGCACCCTGGAAACCAAAGGAAACCCACCTGATTTCAGTTCTTTTCTCAACTTAACTTCCCAGAAAAAGGAAAATAAAGATGATGAAGCACAGATTGAGTATTATTAGTTATTAAGATCATTTTTTCCTTGCTGCAGCATGCCATGCGCAAGAAGCAAGGCATAATAATGCGGATCTCTTGTCTCTTGCCAGCGCCGTAGTATTTCAGCAAGATTATTCAAGGAAGGCTGGGAAGTAGCATACATATCGCTTAAAACTTTGGTTAAATCAGTGAATCTTTCTGCTAACTCAAAGAATAAAGGTTGCTTACCATGAAGAGAAGAACCAACCTGAACATACGCAGATGATCCTATCTTTACATGATATTCTAACCCACTCTCCCCTTGCCGCTTGGTAATGCTGCTGGGAAAAAACCCCACTAATACTAGGCAACGATCTCCCACTTCCATCAGTTTCCTTATTTTTTATCATTTATTTTGTTCCTGTAGAGAAGCTCCGTAGACCAGGGTTAGTGGCTGTTGATCATGCACTTCAGAAGCTTGTTTGATTAAATCTTGAGCAACACCAACAAGATAGATTTTTGTTTCCGGCAGCAAATCTACTTTTCGCCGAGCCAGAGATCGGTCTACCAGATGATAAAACTCCGATTTTCCAGCAAGATCAACTAAACGCTCTTCTTTTTCCATGTTAAAAAATAAATATCAACGCCCCTCCCAACGCCAGTAACAGTGCAAAAAAACCAATAATCATCCGTCTAAATTTTTGTTCGCCCAAGAAATAGGCAATTCCGCCTTTAGTTGCTGTGTTTGCCAGGACTCCCAATATAATTCCATCCTTAGCCGTATCAAAAGAGATAGAAGTTCCTGCCAATTGCGAAAGGGAAAGAGCCATGGCATCAGCGTCCGCTAGGCCCGATACAAAACTTACTAAATATACACCTTTCGCAGAGAGATATACATTTGCCAAAGTAAGAAAAGCTAGTGCCACTGCAAAAATTCCTGCAAATTTTAATGCTGGCTTGAGGGCGAAAGGAGATTTTAACTCAATCTTCTCCGAGACATGTTTCGCCCGTTTCCAGACATAATAGGAAAATAAAGCAGTTACTGAAGCGAGGATCAGCATCGGTAACAGCAGATGTACAAATAGTTGCTTATTTACCAACAAGACTTCTAACAATACTCGGCCAAACATCACTCCATTAGCAAGAATAACTCCTAAAGCCAGAGCTTTATACAAATGTTGCTGTTGTTTGCTGCGTTCAGCAAAACTTAAAGTGACGGCAGTGCTGCTGGCTAGACCGCCGAGAAGACCAGTAAATTCTATTCCTTTTTCGCCAAGCCATTTCATCAAGAAATAACCAACAAAACTAATGCCGGAAATCAACACCACCCTTAGCCAGATCTGAAAGGGATTAAATAACTCATAAGGCCCATATCCCTTATTGGGAAGGAAAGGTAGTATAACAAAAGTGATGACTGCAAATACTAAGGTGCTGCGCATCTCTTCTTTCTTCAAATGGTGGGCAAACTGGTGCAGCATAGTGCGCGAATACAGTATGATGGTGATGATAACTGTTAACAGTACTGCCAACTGAATTTCACCAAAATAGGCAAGAATACCCAGAAAAAAAGTTAAAAATCCAGCTACTTCCGAAGTAGCACCATGATATTTCTTTCTCGATAAGACAAAATAGGAAATAATGATCAATGTTCCCATCAACAAAATTCCTATTACTAAAATCCATGGATTTAGTATCTCACCAAAAAACGCTGATAATGCTCCAAACAAGGCGATCAGCGGAAACGTCCTTATCCCTGCGAAATCATGGGTATGTTTTCTATATCTGGCGTATTCCCTTTCCAGGCCAATCAATGCACCTAGAGCTAACGCCAGAAGAAAATTGCCAATAAGAGCTAGTTCTGCCATCTATCTAAACACCTTTTCCAAAAGAAGGATTTTTGATTATATATATTTAGTGGTAGAATTGAAGAAACTGCTTATTTATACAAAACCTGCGGCAGGCCTACTTGCTTTCGGCACCAGTCAGAAAAACGACCATAACCTAATCCAGCCACTGCTGCTGCTCCCGAACCGACAAGTAAAGGCAGTATCATCCCTTGATCAGCATCTCTTCCTCCAAAGTAAAGAAGGGGATAATAAAAAGGCATAGTTGTAACAAAGCCCACCGCAAGATCAACAGCAATTTTCTTCCTTTTCATTGCACGATTATCTATAGTTTCTGTATCATTTTTGCCGTAACGCTCTCTTAACCAATTAATAAGCCGACCGGTCAAAAATCCGGTCACCGCGCCAAAGCCACGAGTTCTTTTTATCTCTTCCCAATCCATCCCGGAAAGACGTTCTGCGCCAGTCATAAAAAAACCATAGAAGATAGCATAGGTTGAGCCGTCTACCACAAAATATGGAGCATGATGTTTAATCTTGCGCACTAGATTAGAACCACGACTATCTTGATTGTTTTGTGCTATTAGTTCTTCTAAATCAGGTTCTTTGCTCATCCTCAATACTTTAAGGAGACGCTTTAAGAATATTTCCTTAAATTATATATATCTCGGCATAAGGCCTTACGACCAAAATCTTCCGGAGCCAAGAAGATCATTCCTCAGGAACGTACTTGACGACCATCTTATTGAAATTTTTTTCCACGGAAGAGTTCATCTCAGATTCCATTCCAGGTGGAAAAAGCCGTACTGGAAATATTGGAAGATTGTGGAATAATAAAGAAGTAAGGTCCTCAAATCGTGGCCATCAGGAATACTCTCTTCTTATCCTTACCATAATGATTGACATATTGGAAATACTTCTGCAAACCTTTCTTGCGTTCAACAAGAGCTATAGAATTTCCAACCGGAGCAAGCGGGTATACCGTGCCTCTTCCATCGGTATAGGTTACAACTCCCCCCCAACCAGTATTCCAATTCTCAGTTACATCAATAACCACATCAATCCCCGGCTTTTCTAGATATTTGTCGTTCAAAATCTGGTAATCCTTCCATGTTAAGAGATGAGCAGTAAAGTTAATTTCATCAATCTTTTTTTTTGTGACAAAAGAAAGAAAATCGCACAGTTCTTTTGAGGAGAGTTTAATATCAGAAACAGCATAAGAATGGTGAAGAACCACAACGTCTTTCTTAATATTTAAGGAAGAGATCTTCCGCTCTAATTCTTTATAAAAATCAGCGGTAAAAAAATGTTTCACTATCACCGCAGGAAAATCCGAGTCAGAATGCAAAAATGATTTTCGTATCTTCTGCTTCGTTTCCTCTTTCAGATATCCAGGATTAATTTCTCCCATCGCTTCACCCATAAAACCACCCGCTTAAGGTAATTCGCTGTGTATCAGTAAGCACTTCTTCGACCCTGTGAATAGAAAGTTCAGAAACTTCAAAAAAGACCAGTGTCCCCGCTTTTGGAATAAATTTTTTCACTACTTTAGTAGGGGTCTTGTTCTTTGATTCATATAACGCTAAGGCTCCGCCATCATCTTCTTCCAGATCGTTCAAATACACCATAAACGCAATCTTCCTTCCCGGCACTTGATCATCATGCGGGAGCAAATAATCAGTATCTTGATAGATTGAACCGAAAAGATCTATTTTCCCGCTAAGCTTTATCTTGGTTATTTTCTGCATGAATTGGATCATTTCAGGGGAAGACAGAAAAGCAGCAAATTCTTTCAACACCGGATCATCGCTATGCAACAAATCATAGGTTTGAGAAAATTGGAATAGATCAGAATTATGTGGGGAAAATTCCTGTTCACCCAGCGCTTGTAATAAGATAATAATCTTTTCTTGCTTCAGGAAATGCGGAAGTTCCAGATGAGGGAAAGGCTGGTTATTCGAAAAAGTAATTTGAAATTTCTTTATTTTTTCTTCAGCAAGATATTCTGCATTAATCCAGTTATGGAGACTCATCTTCTTTCTCTACACGCTTATAATATTTTTCCATCTTCTTATCAAAAGCGGCAACTTTTGGCCAAAATTGGTCAAAGAGCAGATAATCCATAACATAGGCTCCAGCCATCCCAAGTGCGCCTAAGGCCATATACTTTGCCGTATTCTCAGCTTGAGTAGTAACTGCATATGTTGTAACTAAAGCTAACTCCAAATCTCCCATGATGCGTATAGTCGCTCTGGTAGCAGCTCTGACCAATGGGGCAGGTTTATAACCATCCTTCTTCAATTCTTCAAGAATATCCATTAGAGCTATTCTCCGTGCTGCTTCTTTTGCCATATTTACCATGTTTCTAATTTCTGCAGACTATATAAAAAAGTATCGTCATAAGCTTTAAATAACGCAATCTTCTTCCATCATCATGGACTTTCAAAAGCTTGCCGACCTGTACCAAGAATTAGAACAAACCTCTTCCGGCAACAAGATGCGAGAGATCTTGGCTGAATTCTTCAAGAAAGTGCCAGAAGATGATATTGCGGTTATCTCGTACTTAACCCTTGGACAAATTGCTTCTTCCTATGAAGGATTAGTGTTAGGTATGGCCGAAAAGTCTGCGCTCAAAGCAATTAGCAAAGCCGCGGGAGTTGATGAATCCAAGGTCAAGAAAACCATGCAGGAAAGCGGAGATGCTGGTGTAACTGCAGAAAAATTGCTCCAAAAAAAGCTGCAGACTCTCGTTCCTCCTGGAAAACTAACCGTTAAAGAGCTGTTTGAGAAATTACATAAGATAACCAAAACAGTCGGTGCGGGCTCACAGGAAGAAAAGATAAATATTGTCATTAATCTCCTTCAAAAATCATCTTCTAAAGGAGCCAAGTACATCATCAGAATTGTTCTCGGAACGTTGCGCATAGGCGTAGCCGACATGACTGTTCTTGATGCACTGGCAATGGCCTACACCGGAAGCAAGGAAAACAAAGCCCAGCTTGAAAAAGCCTACAATATCTGTCCCGATGTCGGCATCATTGCTGAAACGTTAGCTAAGAAAGGATTGAAAGGCATTGAAAAAATAGATGTGCATGTCGGCCGGCCGATCAAGATGATGCTTGCTCAAAGGGTGGAGAATCTAGAAGAAGTTCCTGAAAAAATCCCAGGTATGTTGGGAGTAGAAGCGAAGTATGACGGAGAAAGAATGCAGGTGCATAAAAGCAAGGATAAAATCACTCTCTTTTCGCGGCGCATGGAAGATATCACCGAACAATATCCTGATGTGGTAAAATACCTTGAAGAGCATGTTTCCTGGAAAGAATATGTGATTGAAGGAGAAATTCTTGCTATCGATAAGGAAGGGAAACCATTGCATTTCCAAGTTCTGATGCAGCGCAAGCGAAAGACAGATATCGAAGAATATGTCAAAAAAGTTCCAGTACAGTTAAAATTATTTGACCTCCTTTATTACAACGGAAAATCCTTCCTGCATGAGGCCTATGAAAAAAGAACCGAACAATTGGCAAAAATTGTCAGCAAAGGAAAAAATATTACCTTTGCAGACAGAATAGTTACTGATGATCTAAAAGAAGTCAACAAATTCTTTCAGAAAATGCTTAAGGAAAAGCAAGAAGGAATCATGATTAAAGGCATGGATTCAGAATATCAAGCTGGTACGCGAGGCTGGAACTGGATCAAGTGGAAAAAAGAATATGCTGCTGAAATGACCGACACCTTTGATTTAGTGATTGTAGGAGCATTCCACGGCAAAGGAAAACGGTCTGGAACTTTCGGCGCGCTACTTTGCGCCTGCTATAATGAAAAAGAAGATACTTTTGAGACCGTCACCAAATTAGGTACTGGGCTTACGGATGAGATGCTGGCAGAGTTACCGAAGAAATTAAAAAAATATCAGGTTGATCACAAGCCAGCTCGGGTAGTAGTCAGCGACATAAAACCAGAAGTGTGGTTTGAGCCAGCAATAGTGGTTGAAGTTTTAGCAGCAGAAATCACTCAAAGTCCCAGCCATGCTTTAGGGTTAGCTTTACGCTTTCCTCGGTTTGTAAAGCTGCGGGATGATAAGAAAGCAGAGCAAGCTACCACCTCAAAAGAGATCAAGCAGATGTATAAAGAAAAGTGAGTTGTTGCATTAAATGTCAAAATAGGACTGGGCGGACCAT
>JBBSWK010000100.1:0-5021 GCA_038046325.1 Nanobdellota archaeon
TATTTTCTTTTTGAGTTCTGATTGTGGTATTTTCTTGTAGAGATCCTCTTTGTAGAAAGCTGGAGAAGCCAGAATTATAGCACTAGGCTTGTATCGTTCGTTATAAGACTCAAGATTTTTGATGATCTCTTCCTGGAAGTCTTTCTTTACCTCTACTGCTTTGGCTTTCTTCTGCACGTCGCCTTTCAAAGTGGTTAAGATTTCATAGCCGAATTTTTTTGTTAGCGCGAAGAGCACTTCTTCGCGATCGAAGAGGCAGAGTAAATAATCGTATTTCTTTTCACAGGCTTCCTGCAGTTTCTGTTTCTGGTAGCTCAACCATTGCTGTTTTTCCAGGCCGAATTCAGAAGCCTCTTCCAAGGTTATGGATTGATAGCTGCCTTTGGGTACGTCTTCGGTTTCTTCAACCACTTTGCCGTTAATTCGTACGGAGGTTTCAGTTAATTCTACTGTTTCTGCTTCTATGGAGAGGGTGTAGGTCTTTTTGACCGATTTAGCATTTTCACTGTCTCCAATCTTGATCTTTCGGGTAGTCTTGCCTCTAATGATATCCCCTTGGTCTATTAAGTGGCTTAAGTACCAGAGATCATCTTTGTCGGTTACCTTGAGTTTGACAAAACCTTTCTTGAAATCTGAGGAGATGAGTTGCATTATATGCTCAGGAACACGAAATTTTATATATTTATGTGTTAGGAATTAATGAGGTGAGATAATGGGTTTAGAAGAATTGACATTTGATGTGGAAGGGGTTAAGTTGTATGTTAAGCCGGAGTTGCATTTGTATCATGACCATGCTGAACATGAGCCGTTTGTTGGACAGGTGCCGGTAAATGTAGCGTATGTAGCTAGCCTTCGGGAGGGAAGGGTTGTAAGGGGAGGATTTCAACGATACGATCGTGATAAAAGAATTTTTCTTAATGCTTTAAGCGATTATGTTCCAACTGATCCAAAGAATGAAGAATTATTGAAAAAGTATGCACAAGGAATGGCTGAAATGGCTCGAGTGTATTCAGCTTTATTACAAACATATACATATACTCCTTTATCTAAACTGGGAATAATAACAGAAAAAAATTTCTACAAAAATTCCCAAGGTGAATGGCGCGATATCGGCGATTGGTACGGTGTTTTTACTCACGAAGAATTACTCCAGATGGCGGATGCGGTGAAATAACCAAAGTCGTCTTGGCCGTTGCCATAGTCTTTTTCTCGCAGTATTTTCGATGGAAAAAGTAACTTAAGCTTTAGCTAACGCCTCGTTTAGCTCGGCAACCTCTTGGCCATGACGACGACCTTGGTTTAGCACTCCCACAATCTTTAAATATTACAAACATTTGCATTCTCATAGATGTTCAGCACAAAAAGAGGACAGTCAGCAGCAGGTGCAGCAGTTCTTATAGCTATCATAGCAGTATTGATAGTAGGATTTGTCATTCTTATCCCTCCGCAAGAGCGGGCTAAATTGTTAGAAGAGGGCACTGCCAATGGCTCTACCACTGTTCCGGGGATTGTGGAAAAAAAGTTATTAGCAGTTTCTCCGGGAAGGATCGATTATCTGTCAGAGAAAGAAGTTGAGCACCCTATTCCGGTGGTTAACATTTATGCTCGCACGGAAGCGAAAGTGCTGGCGGAAAAGAATGTTGCCTATGCCAAGAAAGGAGTTTTCTCAGAAGAGACCGATGTGCTTACCGTGGTCGTTCCTGATTTAGCTCATACGGAACACATGCTGCTGAGCTTAGAGGTGAAGGAAGCGGATGGCAAGTTGATCGTCTTGTTCAATGGTGAAGAAGTGTTTAACGATGATGTCAAGGCCGGAAGTCTCGCTCCGATCACTATCCCACAGAATCTTCTAAAGGAAGAAAATACTGTTGCATTTGCGGTTTCCTCTCCAGGATTGGCATTTTGGCGCACCAATGAAGTTTCCTTAGACAATATCAAAGTGGTAGCCGATGTTACCAGTGTAGAAGCGCAATCTTCCCGAAATGTGTTCTTAGTCTCGGAAACGGAGAAAGATAACTTGAAGAAAGTGGCCTTACAATTCCAGCCCAGCTGTAAATTTGAGCAAGTTGGTCTTTTAGATGTTAGCATCAACGGCAAGATGGTCTATTCCAGTGTGCCTGATTGCGATTTAAATATAATCACTATCGAGTTTGCTCCAGAAACCCTGAACCAAGGAGAAAATGAAGTGGTATTTAGGACCGAGAAGGGAGATTATTTGTTGACGCACGTGATGGTGAAATCGGAATTGGCTGAGGTTGAATTTCCAACCTATTACTTTGATTTGAAGTATGAGGAATATCGAGCGGTAGTTGATGACAATAAACGAGTCCGGTTGACCTTGAGTTTTGTTGATGTGGTAGCTAGAAAGTTCGGCGATTTGGAGATCAATGGGCATAAGCGGTATTTTGATACGAAAGAAGTGTCCCATGTTATCGATATAAGTGATGATATTGTACAGGGATCAAACGCTATCAAGATCAAGCCTCGGAAAACCTTAGAAGTTAGAGAATTGAGAGCAGATTTGTTGGATTAGAAGTTGAGTCCATCATTATTAGGAAGTTTTTCTTTTTAACCTTCTTTATCTTGGCGGCAGACGGCCATTTTCTTTCAGAAAATGTCCTACTCGGCATCCCGGATGGGGCGTCCCACAAGTCGTCTGCGCCATTCAACGAATCACGAATACCGGTTTCTTCTCGTAACATTTTTATAGGCTGGAATATTCATATTCTCCAGAAAAAGAGGAGATTATGGTAGACATATCTAGATTGCTGAAGAAGGCTTTCATCGCGGATAGGCAGGGCTTTCGGGAATTAGGTTCTGATCCTGAATCGGAGAAGAAGCTTGAGGAAGAAAGAAAAAAGTATCAGCCTAGGCAAAAACAGAATCCTGTTGTGGAAAACTTTTTTTCAGTTCAGAAAGAACCTAGATCGGAGCCTAGACAATCTACAACTCCATCTAGAAAATTTTCTTTGCCTTCGTTTAACACTCCTTCGCTGCCTAAAATACCCGCCGCAACTGGCGTGTATATCGGATTAATTATTCTCAGTGTTATCGGCTTAATTCTAAAGACTTATATTGCTTATCATCCTGGAGGCTCATTATTCCTGAGTATTATCTTAGGCTTCTTTTTCTTTATTGCTATTCACTATACCCCCGAAGCAAAGTTCAAAGAAAGTTTAGTTTTTCTTACCTTTGCTTTAGATACCTTTACTCAATTTGTGCTAGGCTTATTTCCTGAATCAGAACTGAAGAACTGGTTGATAACCTATCATGTTTTTGCATGGATTATTTTAGCAGTAGTTCTTTTCCTGATGGGAGTTTTTGATACCATGGGTGCAGGTGAGCATTTAGGAAAAGGTGGAATACTGGTATTGGTACTAATAATTGGTTTTGTGTTATTTTTACTGTTTCCAATTCTTATCACTGGGCCAATAGCCAAACAAGATGAAACCCATGCTGAGTATTATCACATTGCTAAAACTCAAGTCGCTAAAATTGGAAAAACTTTGGAAGAAACCAAAAATGTCTGGCATGATTATTTTACCTGTACCTTTGGCGTGCTTGGCGGCAGTTACAAATACGATAGTTGCATCGATGACAAAAAGATTGCTCGTTATTGTAAGAATAGTTTTGCGGCCACAACTGAGCAACAGGATTGTATCAAACAGCAACAAGAGATATTGAAATCTGGAGGAAAAGCAGGAGTCGCCGGCTCCGTCAGCGAATCGATCAAACAAGTCACCAAAGTGGAATTGAAGGAAGATCAATTCTTTCCCAAGAAAGCAACGGAGCCCAGAACAGTGTATCCCATTCCGTTGAAAGTGGAAAATCCCCGAGAACTGATATTTGCGGCACAAGTTTCTTGCGAGTTTAAGAAAGGGAAAGAGACAATTGCTGGATCAGTTTCTATCGGCGGGCAAGAGGCTACTGAAGTGCAAATTAATGATAGACAAGAGCAATTCTTGATCGGTTGCCAACCTAGCAGTGATCTGAACGGCAGATATACTTTGGAATATACTGTTGTCTTATCAGGCATGCAGACTTTTTCATTCTTGAAGCGGGCATTTATCAGCAAAAATATTGATGCAGCATTACGTACCCAAGTCGAGGCGGATAATTTCAAAAGCGCTAAAGACAAAGCATCTCAAGGCCCAGCAGAATTTGCGTTGCTCAATTTTAAGTTTGGCACAGGAGTTGGAACGGAACCGATTGTATTAGTAGAAGAGCCGACTACTTTTTCTTTTGCGGTAGAGGATGTGGGCAGCGGCGCGTTTAAGGGCGAAGTTCTGAAAGTAAATAATTATAATTTCCATGGCTTATGGGAACGTGGCTTCAGCATTGATTTAGAACGTATAGGCGATCAGGATTGCCTGCAAAGTGGAGAGATAAAATTGCTTGCTGCTCAGACTAAAAAGCGTGAACCAAGCGAATTGAAGAGATGTTTCTTAACCTTGCCACCTGATTTACGAGAACTACAGAAGAATGAATACAAAGTGGAAACCTTTGTGGCAGATATGAATTATGATTATAAGATCACTAAATCGATTCCTATTGAAGTGACTCCTTTTGAAAAGCCTTCTCCGGAGTTAGTATCATGAGGAAAGCAATCTTTTTGATGATTGTACTTTTATTTTTAGTAAGCTCTTGCGGAGAGACTCCAGAACGAGGGAAAGAAATCAATTACAAGCAAGGATTTGTAGATATTACTATTGCTGCTGAAGGGAATAAAGAAGAATATCAGAACCAGCCATTAGAATTGCCTATCTCTGTTCACAATACATTAGCGTACGATATTGGAGAGGTTACTGTTTCCATCAAAGGCTTTGATAATCATTATGTTGAATTGTATTCCGCACAGCAGCAGCTGGCGTTGTTAGAGGGTAGAAGTGTATTTAACCACGAGGGGATGAAGGAACGGTTCTTATTTGAGGGGCTGCTTAAGAGCTTGCTCCCGGGAGCAGAGAAGGAGCAAGAAGATTACCGAGTTCATGTGTATTACAAATCTAAAGTTGAATTCTCTC
>JBBSWK010000101.1:0-4508 GCA_038046325.1 Nanobdellota archaeon
CTACTAACGCTTTGAGCCGCTGGGCTTCTTCTTCAACTTTGACTAATAAAGAAAGATCGGCAAAATTTTCCTGCGCGCACTCCTGGCAGTAGTAATCTGAAGTATCTTTTATCTTGTAGCTAGCCTCAGCGTCGCACACCATACACTTTTTACCCATATCAGCTTAAATCAGTGATGGTTTAAAAAGGTTTTTCCTACAGGCTTAGTTTATTTACTATTTATTTTTATAAAGGATTGATCCCAATAAAATTCACTTATAACTTGCACATTTCCGTCTATCCATCTGCGATCAGGGTATGTTGCATTAAGGTCAGCAATAAAAAATGAAGAAAAGTCATGATCATAGGCTTCATTAAATCCTCTTATTAGTTCTTCCACAGTTTCGTATTTTGGGCCTAACGGAGTATTTCCTATGGCTCCATAACCACTTTTTGTTCTATATAAAAAACTGCATGACCTTCTCCTTTTCTAGATGCCATCACCAGCATTAAAGAAGGATAATTATTATCTGATAACAGAGCAGCAGCGTTTATTGCGTAATCGATGCAAACTCCCACACCATCCACATGATTCAACTTGAAGCTTTCACCCGAACTATCATCAGCATAGCGAAAATGTCTGTCCAAATAATCTTGCGCTTGTTTTGGAGTTTGAACATATTCTATTGCTTCCTGCCAAGTTAGTTTGCTATAATCTATTGCTCTTTCTGTTGCTATTTCTATTAGTGTAACAGGTTGAATTAAACTAGGAGAAATAGTTCTATAAGTAGCACATCCTGAACTTAGTAAAAGACTTCCGGCTAAGCTTATTGAAGTGATTTTTCTAACCAATTTTCCTAACTCACTATTAGAAATCAATAGGGGTATTTAAATCGTTGTTTATTTTCATGGGCCGAGAGGTGAGATGCTGCAGTTTGGATTTTATTTTCTAAGAAGATACTCTTTAATCTCTTCCACTTCGTGTTCCGTTACTGCTGCACCATTAAACTTAGCATTCCACAAAGCTGCTTCTACCAGTACTTCCCGTCCATTTTTTAGTGAAGGAATATACGAGTCGAGAAGGCCCATTTTGTATGCCACTCCTACTAATTCAACAGAACGGATAATCTGTATGCCTCCTAATTCCTTGCTGAATTGTTTTGCCTTCGCCACGTCTACGGAAACTTGCTGGTTAAACCTTCGCTCCAGCAGCGCTTTCATCTCTTGGTTGTTTTCAATGAATAATCTCATGGTCCTTTCATCCATGACCATCGCTTCTGCTCCGGCCTTTAAGGCGCAGACTACTGATTCGATTTCTCCAGACTGGACCACTTCCATGTTTTGATTCCCGATCCTAAATGAGCTGTTAGCAATCGCATGCAGGCGCAGTACTTCTTTTTGCGGAATATCTTCATACACTTCCAACACTCCGTCTTTAATCAGCTTTAATGCCTGTAATGCTTCAAATTGAAACCGCTTAATGTCCATGGGCCGAGTGATCAATTCCCGTTTTACTGAGGGCGTAATGTAAAATTTTCCTCCATATTTTTTCTTCAGTTCAGGAAGGATCCAGATCAGTCTGGACATGACTAAAGTAATGATCGGTCCAGTGTCAAAAAAGAGAGATTTCATTTAATCGTTACCTCTTTTTTGGACTTTCCTTCGGCAAGTGTCAAAAAAAATAGCTTTAACCATTAGGAAACCCCAAATATTTTTAATGCCGCAGAAACTCTTTTTGCGGCAGGAATACTTTCTTCGTGCTGGTCTAGGGCAGTAGTTTTACCGGCATACGCCTGCAGATCCCAGTTCGATAATCCCATCAAGCCAGCGGCCTGCCCGATAGACAATCCTTTTTCAAACAAGGCTGCGCTTTTCTTGATCTTGGCAGCATCCATCACATCCTGAAGATGCACTTTGACTTTGGCGTTGCACTTTTTTACCAATTGGAATAAGTTTTTGATGCTGCCGTTGTATTTTCCTAACTGATTTTTTTCTAAGCTGCCTTTGGCATTCTGGAGCTCTTTGATGACGCTTTGGTACTCTTTTTCAGAAATGGAATTCACGATCTTGTACAAGGAATAAATCAACACGGTAACGGAAATTAAATCAAGATTCTTGTGTACCGCTACGTCTTCAATGCCGTGGTCGCTTAACACGCGCAGTTGGTCCACATCATTTCTATCCCGGCGCTGGAGAATAGTGATAGCTTGGCTTAGATCGTAGAGAATTTCTTTCCTGATCACCTCTTCCATAGAGAAGAGGAAAGAATTTGGTTTTATTAATGTTTTGCTGGGGAAAGCGGCTGTAGATCTATAGTTAATGTATATCGGAAGCCGTATCGGAAGCCGTAGAAAGTTTTATTAAAAGAAAAGCTTTTCTAAACCTAAAAGATGGTGAGGATAAAAAAACTCGTTTACCGACGGGCTGATGTATTTGTTTTAGCAACGGTAATCTTTATGCTTGGCTTGGTTGTCTTTTTATTCTCAGAAAATGATGGCGTTGCTCTATCTGGCGCTGCGGTTGCAGCCGCCTGCGGCGACTATGTTTGTGAAGCTGGCGAAAGTTGCGCTTTAGATTGCTCCCGCACAGAAGTTATGGCGGAAACGAAAGGTGTTTCTCTTTCCTATACCGACCCTGCAAGCGGGGTTACTTTTACGGTTGAAACCAACAATACAGGAAAAAAGCGGCTGTTAGGTACGCCTAAACATATTGAGATGGTCTTTGAAACGGGAAGCACACCTTCTGCTACGGTTACGGTAAGGGGATTGACCTCCAATGCAGAATATCATTTGTATGCAGATAGTTACAAAAATCACGTGTCATTTACGAGCGATGCTGCGGGTTCTTATTCTTTTACTCAAGAAACAGATGCAACCCATCATGTCTGGATACAAGATCGACCTAGTACTAAGTTTATTGTTAACAATCTCACTGGCGGGGACTGTTTTTCTATTGGAACATGGAATAGTGCAACTAAAACATGTACTCTAACTCATGACCTTACGGAAAGCGTGGAAGTAGCTGGTGATGATGCTACTCTTGATTGTGGCGGTCATACTATTTCTGGCTCAGGCAGCGGTAATGGCGTTCTTCTTTCTGGTAGGACTAATGCAACGGTTCAAAACTGCCATATTAGCGGTTTCTTTTTTGGTATCTTTCTGGGAAGCTCGCAGGGAAATGCTTTACTTGGTAACACGGTTACGGCATCAAATACAGGTATTTTCCTTAGCGTATCAAATAATAATCTTCTGTCCGGGAATATGGTCAACAACAATCAGTTTGACGGAATTTTATTGTCTTTAGCAGATTCCAATACTCTTCAAAGCAATACCATCAATAATAATAGTCAAATTGCCATCGACTGTCGCTCTTCTAACAACAACATCATTTCTAACAATAAGGCTGAAAATACAGGCTTTGCGGGCATTGTTCTCTTTTCCTTCTGCGATGGCAATACTATTTCAGGAAATACTGTTTCTCAACCCGTTACTGGGGGCACGTCTATCTCCGTAAGTTCTGGTTCTGACAACAATAATGTGAGCAACAATAATGTTAGTGGCGGCGTACTCGGTATTTCTATCGGTTTCGGCTCTGATAAAACGAGTACCGCAAATAATAACCTTGTAACCGGGAATACTGCGAGAGGAAGCTTCCATGCCTATGGTGTTCACGGTACAGGTAATGTTTTGAAGAATAATATCGGTTCCGATACTGTGCAGGATTGTATTGGATTGATTGCACACCCAAGCTCAACCGGGAATACCATTCAAGATAATACCTTTTTCGATTGCGGTCGGCATGGTGTTTTATTGCAAGCGATTGACGAAGGAGCTAATGCGAACATCGTTACTGGCAATACTGTAACTAATGTCGGTGTGAAAGAAGCTGGCGGTGTCAGCATTGCTGTGGCCGGTGGCCTGACTGGGTCAAACGGCAATACTATTTATAATAATATTTTCAAAAGTGCCATCAATTATTTTACATTGAGCGAAACTTCTGTTAACAGCTGGAATATTTCGGCAACTCTTGGGAAGAATATTATTGGTGGAGCCACGCTGGGCGGGAATTCCTGGAGTCATTTTGATGAGTCTTCGGAAGGATGTAATGATGCTAATGCCGATGGTTTCTGCGATAGCGCTTTGGTGTTAGATTCTAGCAATACCGATAATCTCCCTCTTACGAGCGGTGTAGATATTGACGGGGATGGAAAGCCAGAAACGTTTGGTGGTGATGCATCTTGCACTCAAACAGACATTCAAACAAGAAGTTTTAGCTGTAATTCACAGCTGGGCGGTAAAATACTATTTTCATCTGGATCGTATTCGGTAGATTTCCATACCTCCATTATTATTAGTTACGATCCGACTACCGGTGCTACCTTTAGGGCGATCTCTGGTACTGCAACAGTTATCACTTTTCCAACTACAACCGGTACCCCAACTCTTCAATCGGTTGCAGGTGTTGTCCAGGCAGGAGCGACAGTAACCATAACACCGGGTACATTCACACTTATTCCGCCAGGAGCGCCTC
>JBBSWK010000102.1:0-2994 GCA_038046325.1 Nanobdellota archaeon
CTTTTCGTTTTTGCTCCTGGTTTGTGCCGACGTATGCCACTATTCCTCCACCTTTACCTACCAAATCAAACATAGGAAAATCGTTGCTTGAGTCTCCGATAACCAAACAGTCAACTGGTTTTATTCCAATTTCTTGTAAGTAGGGAAGTAATGCCGTTGCTTTACTTACTCTTTTTGCTTCGATATCAAAAGCATCTGATGATTTTACAGTGTGCGTATATGGAAAGCGTGCCGCTATTTGAGGAGCTAAGATGCTATATGCTTTTGCTAGTAACATTTTATCAGTGTTCCCTTCTGCTGCAAAGGTCGGGGTAACAAAAGAGCGCCTTGTTTCAAAAATAGCGTCTGGCAGGGGAACTAATCCTTGTAAATCAGTACAGGAAAGATACGCATCTAATTCTTTAAGCTGTACAGATGTTAAACCGCCAGCAATAACTGGATTTTTGTTTGCAAAAATATGATAACAGCCAGATTCGTAGACCAAACCTTCATGGGGATTTTTTGGCGAATCTGAGATGATTTGGTGATGGAGTTCTTTTAAAAAAGAGTATGGCCTTCCCGAGGCAATAATAAAATTTATTCCCTGCCTTCGTAGAGCTCTAATCGCTTTTCCCAAAGAAGCAGGAACTGATTTAATGCTTCCTTTATTAATAAGCGTCCCATCCGCGTCGGCAATAATAAGTCTCGGTTCTGTTTGCATGATTACAAAAAGATTATGTTTATTTTATATATTTAATCTTCATTTCAAATATAAAATATCCTCAGTAGGGTGCCGATACAATCCTTCTTTCAATCTCTTTTGGTCTAAAATATGTCCGATAATGCCGATGCTTCTGGAGAGTGCGAACAAGCCATTCATGTAGCCTATCTCGATAATTTCTGTTATCTCTTCTTGGTTGAATTCTTGAGATGATTCAAGAGCGTCAAGGAATAACGCTGCGATGCAGCCGTCAACATTAAGGATGAGATTTTCTGCTTTCTTGGCGGTTAGTTTTTCTACCTGAAGAGCATAGTCGAGATGCTTGGTTGTCGGGAAGTTTTGTTTGGCAAATTCTTTGAGCAATTCTACCCTCTGGTCGGGATTGCGGATGGATTTTATCCGGTGCCCGATTCCAGGGATGGGAATTCCTTGTAGTTTCATTTCTTCAACGAATTGCGCTGGTGGAATCTTGTTATTGACAGCATTTTTGAAATATCTACAGGCATCATCGATAGCGCCGCCGAATCGAGGTCCAATAGTGAGTAGTCCACTACATAGGGAGGAAATAACGTCTTTTCCAGCTCTTGCCGTGACGATGGCATTATGTGCCCCGGATACCGCTGGACCGTGATCTGCGGTAAGAAGGATACATTTATCGAGGAATTGGGTAAAATATGCTGGAAGTTTTTTCTTGAACCAGAGCAGAGCAAGAAGATTTCCGATAGAATAATTCTCTTCGATGATTTTGCTGATAGGCATTGCTCCATAGGTTGGCTCTTCTCCCAGATCTGAGGAGATGGTTGAAGTGATGTTAGTAGCTTTTCTGACTAAGCCTTGTTTTACTGCTTCATGGTAGTCGAGGGGAACAGTTTTTTTTGGTGATTCTTCTTTTTTTTCTAAATTAAGGCTCTCAAATGTTTCTTTAATGGTTTCTTCTAGTTTTTCAAAAGATTCAGGAACGATAATGCCTGCTTCTTTGAGGGCTTTATTTTTAGCTTGGGCACTTTCTTCTTCTGTTCCAGCTTTTGCTCCGGCATGCCCAAATTGTACTTCCCAGGGAAAAATGCTGGCGCAGGTTCCGGGGACCCACATGATTAATGGCTTAGTTAGTTTTCCTTCTTGCTTGGCTTTGATGATATCATACTCTTGTGTTCCGCCTAATTCGCCGAGAGCAACTAAAAGTTTAATCTCTGGATCAGATTCAAAGCGAAGGAGATGGCCTAGTAGAGTAGACCCAGGAAACATATCTCCGCCGACAGCTATTCCTTCCTTGATGCCGTCAGTGGTTCTGGCAATAATATTAAATAGCTCATTCATCATGCCACCTGATTTAGAAACGAGACCAACGCTTCCGGGGCTGTATAACTTTGCACGGACAACATTTTCAATTTTTCCACCAGCATACCCTGCGATACGGAAAGATCCTGCCGCGATTCCACCAACGGTGGAAGGGCCGATAATGAGTTTTTGGTTCTGCGGATCTTTTTTGGCAAGCGCAATTAATTCTTTGGTCTGGCGTTCAGGAATCCCTTCTGCGACAATGATAATAGTTTTTATGGATGGCAGTTCTAACCCTTCTTTTGAGGCGTGATGTGCAGAACGATGGGAGGCGAAGTTGATCAAGACTTCAGACTGTGGATGTTTTTCAGTTGCTTCGTGAAGTGAATTGTAGATAGGAATAAGTATCTCTTTCTGTCCAAAAAATGCTTTGTGCACTCCTTTTTTTCCAGGATGAATAATTGCAGAAACACTTGGGCTTCGATCGCAGAGAAGATCAAAATCTAACATCTGCTGTATAGGTAATGCCTTTAGGTTGTAGAAGATTGCCGTGGTTTGGTTGGTGAATTTCATGATAGTGCTCCTGCTGCTTTTTCCACGATTTTAGTCATGAACATTTCCGGTCCATGTACGGCGATAGGAATATTCAGTTCTTTTCCGATCTGTTCAATCAGCTGGAGGCCTTTCTCATAGTTAGGGCCACCTCGGCGCACTACGATAGAAACTTTCCCTTCCTGTAAAACAGGTTGGTATTCTTTCAGGGCTTTAATGATGCCGAGAAAAGTTTTTTCTACGTCGGTGAAATTAGCAATAGCTCCCCCGATGATGAGAACTTTCCCTTCAGGATGGCGTTCTTTGGTCATTAAGCTGAGAATTGTTTTGGTGTACTGATAGGTTTCTTCAGTAGTCGGGTTTCCGGAATATTCTCCGTAATTAGCGATCTCATCTTGCTTATTGAGGTTAGCTAGGGCATCAAGATAGATGATACTTGCGCCGCCGCCGGAAAGAATGTTCCA
>JBBSWK010000103.1:0-8092 GCA_038046325.1 Nanobdellota archaeon
CATCAGAGCAAACAAAGGTTTGGTCTCTCTTTTCTTTTTCACTATCTTGCGTTGCTTTTTGCTCATGTTATAACCTGCGTACTGTTATGGTTGCGGCGCTTTTATCTTTATCAACATGCTGAACTTTGATTTCAAAATGCGCTCCTGCTAGGGTCAATTCCCGCAGTTCGTCTTTTGCAAACCAGCGGTTAAAGAACATTTCTTTTCCTGCCTGTAAGCTGAGCTTCACTAAATTTCCAGAGATTGCAGTTACCTTTATGGTGAAAGGCACTTGATTAAGAGAGGCAACAAAATTAAGATCCGGCATTCCTTCACTAGTGTTTAGGTGGAGAGGAGCGCCGTTATCTGGTAAATAATAGTAATTAGGCACGGTAAAAGAAACAGTTAGAGGAATCTCTTCCTTGGTTGTTTCTTTTTGTTCTACCAAGAGGATGGTATCTCCCAGCACAAAAGTGCCGTTAAAGCTTACCGGCGTCACTTGCTGAAGATTTTTGAGCGTATAGTGGGGAGTTCCAGCCGGGAAAGGAGCTAAACTCAAACTTTCTAACTTGGTGCCTTGCGCTACCGGCAGGTACAGAACACCATTGATATTTAATACTGGATGTTTTTTGGCAATGACATTATCAATAAACTTGGTCCAACTTATGGGTAAAGAAGGATCCGAAGGCAACGGCTGGCCGTTCTTTAATTCCAATAATGAACGGATAAACACTTTCTTATTATTTCCGGTTTGCCCATTGGATTCTAAGACATATTTTTCGCCAGCAATAGTAAGAGCAGGAGTTGAACTTATCACTGGATCAGCTATAACATCTGCAACTTTCTTATTAAGATCGCACACTTTTGCTGAAGGATATGATGCATAGAGTTGCTGGAAACAGAGTTGTAAAATTGAATCGCCTACTTTCACTGCGTTTACAGCAGTCAATTCAGTCATATACTCAACAAATGGTACTGAGGTTGCCTCTTGAAGCGTGGCCGCACTAAACGAAATTTTTCCCGCATTGATATTCACTTTCACATCAATTCGCCCATCGGGGATATTGAAGTGAGCTGCCTCGCCTTCCACATGTACCAGGAATTCCTGTGTGCCATTTAGATAACGTAAGGTTAACTGAGTAGGGTCATAGAATTTTACTGCTCCCGGACTACCCTTATGGCCAAGCAAGTAATACGATCCTTTGTAACGTAAGGCCAATTCCTTGCCGCTGGCGAAAGTAGCAATAAATGTATCATTACACCATCTTTCTTGAGGTGCTGAACTGAGATCCTAATATTGATATACTGAGGTTGTCTTTATCGGAGTTGCACCGCTAATTTCTGCAGTATGGTAGTAAAATAAAGTTGAACCATCAACTGCCAAAGGCTGCTTATATGGCAAGGTGTAAGCTTGATTCTTCCCAGCGGAGAAGATTTTGAATGTTGGCTGATAAAGCTTGGTATCATCTGGTGCTGCAGTAAGTTTTCCGAAGGCAGGATTGACGATAGTAATTGCTCCGGTAGAACTTAACGAGGTAAACAATTGGCCATCTAAATTAGCTGGCTCTAGTTCTTCTACCGCTCGGCCATACAGTCCGAAGGGAGGAGGTGGCGTGCCATAGTTGCGCTGCAAGAAAATTTTCTCTCCCTTCAAGCCAGTAAATTCTACCGAATCATCACTCCCTACTGCGTTGAGGTTAGTAGTTCCCGCTCCTTGATATGCAATCAAGGTTAAGCTGGGAAGAGATATGGTTGGAGATACGGGATGCTTTAACAAGTACAGGTTATCGTTAAAACGTATGGCCATTCTTCTTCCTGCAATCATGCTGTCAATGAAATCATTGTAGGCCAAATTAAGAGGAGTGGCTAAGGAAAGAACTGCGCGGGAAATATCCTGGATTTTGAATAAAGAGATCTGCTTTTCATTTCCTGCATACTGGTAAAGGAAGGCGTACTCTTTTCCGCCTATCATCTTAGCAGTCAAGACATTTTTCTGTAAGGTAAACTGTTCATTGTTATTCCGGCAGATTACCACTTGCTGCGTATCAGCAGGGTTATCAATCTGGCAGACCGTTAATTGCCCAACTGAAACCGGGTCAGTGACGTTAACAGGGGCGTTAAATGCGAATTGAACTTGGTGCTGTAAAGTTAAATTATACAGCTTAACATAGGCAGCTGGAACTTCCCCCTGCTCTAAAGGCGAGATGGTGACATCAGCTCCAAACACTCCGGCGGCAATTTTTTTCTGGCCCAGAGTTTGAAATACATACCAACTTGTTCCTTGCACTTTTTCTGGAAGAAACACGGTGCCGGTAGGGATGTGTATAAGTTTGGTATTTTCAAAGGAAAATAATTCCATCTTAGTGCTGTTGGTAAGTAAATAATATTCTCCATCTAAGGTCAGCATCAGCGGCTGTCCAAAGACTAAATTAAGAGAAAAAGAGTTTAGAGTAAATTTAGGTTTCGGATTTACATCATAGGTCACTATAGCTCGGACTGCTTTTTTTGCTCCCGGAGCAGGCTCGTCGTATAGGAAGGTTATGTCAGGATCGTCTGCAGGGTCAGTATAAGGCTTGGCATTGGTTTGGGTTAACAATTGGGTTGAATCAAGAACTTTGTAAATAGTAGAACCAGTACAGAGCGTCACTTTATTTTGCACCAGGGCAGTGCCGCCAAGATTATCACAGATATTGAGGTTTACCAAATGGCTTGCAGCCGCAGTAATAGGGAAGATCAAAAACAGTACAACCAACAAGCATACGCGAATAGTTTTTGTGGTCATTTTTGTCATTTTATTGCAAGCTCACCGTTGCTCCCTGACAGGCCTGGGCTGAGATGGTTGCGGTGTAATCAGCATTAGCGCCAAGCGGGATTAAAACCGGCTTCGTGCAATCAGTATCGGCGCAGTCTACATTTCCATCAGCGTCATTATCTATTCCATCGGTGCAAGATACTTCCACAGTACATTTTCCTATTCCTTTTACACCAGCATCATACAGCGCTTTAAGTTCTGTTGTCGTTAAAGCTCGTTTGTAGAGGGCAAGTTCATCAATAGCTCCCTTGAAGTAAAGCCAAAAGTTGGGATATACTAACCCCTGTGCGCCAACTGTAAATAAGCTCGGAGTATCAGGAATAAAAGAAAAAGATTGGGAAGTGCCATTTTTGGGGTTTCCATTGACGAAAAAAGTGACTTTAGAGCCAGAACGGACAACTGCAATATGCGCCCATTCATTAGGGACAATATCTGACTTAGCTAAAGCGCCAACCCCTCCTACAAAACAAATATCTCCTGGAGCACAGCCAGGACCAAACCCAAAAGTATATCCAGAACGTTTCGCAACAAGAGCCTGAGTCGGCGAACTAGGATTTTCTACCTTAACCCAACCCTCAAAAGTAAAATCTGCTGCACCTAATTCCAAAGAAGGAACATCGAACCAAAATAAAACATCATTAACTCCGTCAAACTGTAAGGCCTGACCAATTTTTCCTGGTACGACCGGGATAGGCCCTGATTGTTGTACATTCCAGAGTAATGGATTTTGACCATACCCTTGCAGAGCAGGTATAGGGTTTTGACCAAGTAAGTCAGGAACAATAGAGAGGTTTGAATTAAACATTCGCGCAGACATGTTCCAATAACTTACAATCCCACTGGGAGCAGGAATACATGCTTTGGGCTGTTCAATTACTTTTCCAACAAACTGACTAGGAGCATAGGTAAATAGAACGAGTACTATTACTATCACTATTACTAAAGACACCCCTGCCAACAGAAAACTCTTCCGTGCCCCCTTTTCTGCTGGAGAAGAGGTTTTAGTCTTCCTCTTTTTCTGCATGCTAATATGGAAAACTTCTTTCCTTATAAATTTAATTGTATTCCTCTTATTCAGAAAGATTAAAATAATCACATTTTTTCTTTACATGTATGAATGATTTATTGAGCTTTGTAGCGAAAAATCATGACAAATTAGTGTTATCAGACAGACAAGCCTTGGTAAAAATATCCAATCAGATAGAAGCTTTGAAGAAAGTTAAAGATCAAAAGGAAAAAAATTTGTCGAAGCAGGCAATAGAACAAACCCTTAAGGGGCTGGAGAAAGTAGCCCAGACTACACGTTACTCTGATCCAGGACATACAAGCCCGTACGTTGATCCAAAAAATAGAGCTATTCTCCAAAATGCAGTTGCCATCGCCAGAAGATTGTTACGGGAAGCGTAGATTTAAGTGTAAATACTATCGTGATGACCTAACTCAAAAAAGATGACTTTATCTTCAGAAAGGACATATTTGAAAATTAAAACAAAAGAACCTTTGACATGCACTCGTTTAAATTGCTGCATCGGTGCTCGTAGATTTTTATAATGATTAACATTCTCGCAGAAAACAATTTCTTCAATTTTATTCATAACTATTTCGTGCATGACTTTATCTTTTTTTGCAATTTTCTTAAGCGCCTTCCTAAGATCTTCCTCCAGCGAGAAATCACGCATTTTCGATGTCCTTCCGCAGATCAGAGATAGATTTGTAAGTCTTAAATTTACCAGATTTCTCCATAACCATCATTTTTTTCACAAATTCTGGTTTTAATTTTGGTTCAAGAAATTCTTCTTCAAACTTGTCTATCACAAAATTGACAGCTTCAGACTTATTTTTGAAGCCATATTTACCTTTAACAATAGTCAAAACCCTATCCTCATATTCGCCTAAGTTAACAATTGCCTGTGCCATTTTTATCACCAATGTTATTATTTATAATAAAATATTATTAATCATTATATAAAACTTTCGGCTTATTTTCCCACAATATTTATAAATAATTAACAATAGTTAATTTAAAGTGAAATTATGCAGAAAATAGACCTAACCCTCAATCGGGAATTGTACGATAAAGCAGACCAGCATAGAGCTAAATATGTTGCTAAACCGGGCCTCAATGAAGAGATTGTCAGACTTATTTCTAAAACCAAGAATGAACCGGCATGGCTGCTAGAAAAAAGGCTTAAGGGATTAGAATTATTTAATCAGACTCCCATGCCAAACTGGGGCCCAGATTTATCAGATTTGAATGTCGACGAGATCGTTTTCTTTGTTGATCCAAATGCTACAGAAACCGATAAGTGGGAAGAAGTTCCGGCAGAGATCAAACAGACTTTTGATCGCTTAGGTATTCCAGAGGCCGAAAAGAAAGCCTTGGCCGGAGTTGGAGCGCAGTATGATTCCAGCGTAGTCTATCACCATCTGATGAAAGAGCTGAAAGATCAAGGCGTGATTTTTGAAAACATGGATGTGGCAGTGCAAAAATATCCCGAGCTAGTTAAAAAATATTTTATGACTTCCTGTATCCCTATCACCGACCACAAATTCATCATGCTTCACGCTGCAGTATGGAGCGGTGGAACGTTCATCTATGTGCCAAAAGGCGTGAAAGTGGAATTGCCTTTACAGGCGTATTTCCGGATGAACGAACAAAGCGGCGGACAGTTTGAACATACTTTAATCATTGTTGATGAAGGAGCAGAACTGCATTATATTGAAGGATGTTCAAGCCCAAGATACAGCAAAAATTCTCTTCATGCAGGTTGCGTAGAGCTGCATGTTCTTCCTGGAGCGAAGATGACCTATTCATCTATTGAAAACTGGAGCAAGAATGTGTACAACCTTAACACGAAAAGAGCAATTGTGCACAAGAATGCGAAAGTTAGATGGCTGAACGGCAACATGGGCAGCTGCAAGACCATGTTATATCCGTGCTCAATTCTTTCCGGAGAAAATGCGCATTCAGAAAGCATCGGCATCGCCTTTGCCGGTCCAGGACAGGAACAGGATACCGGCGCAAAAGTGATTCATATCGCGCCGAATACAACTTCTATCATCAAAGCAAAAAGCATCAGCAAAGGCGGAGGAATCTCTAGTTATCGCGGATTGGTTCGAGTGACTAAGGATGCAGTGAATACCAAATCCAATGTGCAATGCGATGCCTTGCTGTTAGATAATGAATCGGTTTCTAACACTTATCCATATATGAAAGTGGATAATAACAAAGTAAATCTTGGTCATGAAGCGACGGTCAGTAAAATCGGTGAAGAACAATTATTTTACTTGACCAGCAGAGGATTGACAGAACAGCAAGCCATTCAAATGATCGTGTCTGGTTTTATCGAGCCGGTGATCAAAGCCTTGCCTTTAGAATATGCAGTGGAATTGAATAAATTGATCGAGTTGGAAGTGGAGGGATTTTAGGAAGATGGATAATACTATCATTCAATTAAAAGAACAAGCAGCGCAGAAATTCACCAAGCTAGAGCTGCCTACACAAAATCATGGAAAAGGATTTGCACTAAGTATTAATGTTGATTGGGAAAAAGTATTCAGAGAAATACGAAAGGCAGAAAATCCAGTGATTATTGCCGATGAAAGAGTTAAGGTTTGTAGGCTTTCAGAACTAGGAGAAGAATTTATTTCCAAGTATGCACAGAAATTAGTTCCAGCTGAAGATAAATTATTGGCATTACAGTATAGTGTTGCCGCAGATGCTCAGGTTATAATTATTCCAAAAAATATTGTTATAGAAAATCCAATTATTATCAATACTAAAGCTACTGCAATTGCATCTGCAGAAAGTATTATTGTTATTGCTGAAGCAGGAGCACAAGCAACTATCGTAGAAAACGCAGTCTCAACAGAGAATGTACATTATAAAAGTCAAATACTTCAATTATACTTACAATCGAGAGCAAAAATAACGTATTGTACTTTACATCAGGAAAAAGCAGGAACACATTCCTTTACCACCAAACGAGCAGAGGTATTACAAGATGCAAGCGTGCAGTGGTTTGATTTTGCTATTGGGAAAGGATTTACCCAAGTGCAATTGCGAAGCCATCTACGAGAAGCAGGAGCAGAAGCACAGCAATATCAAGTGATGATAGGAATAGAATCGCAGCAAGGTGACATTAACTCTGATGCTTACCATGAACATAATAAGACTACATCAGTGATGCTGGCCAAAGGCATCCTCAGCGACAAATCCAGAGCGATGCATCGCGGCACGATACGAGTAGAAAAGAATGCTGCCAACTGCCAAGGACACCAACGCTCCGATATGCTGCTGATCGGAGAAGAAGCACGCTGTAATGCTATTCCTGTTTTAGAAGTAGAGAATGATGATGTTTCCTGCTCACATGGAACGACTATGGGACAGATCGATGAAGAACAGTTGTATTATTTGGTTTCCCGAGGATTAGATGAAAACCTTGCTAGGCAGATGTTGGTTATGGCTTTTGTAGAACCGATAGTGCAGAAGATTGAGAATGAAACAGTCAGAGAAGAGATAATGGAGCTTATTGAGCAGCAAGTAAAATGATAAATATCAAAAATGATTTTCCCATCCTGAAAAATGGTTTAATTTACCTAGACAATAGTTCCACGACTCAAAAACCAGTTAAAGTAATTGAAGCTATAAAAAATTATTACGAACAGGATAATGCCAACGTACATAGGGGGATTTACAAACTTGCACAAAAATCAACTATACTCTACGAAAAAGCCCACGAGGTTGTGGCAGGATTCATCGGCGCAGAGTTCGAAGAAGTGATTTTCACCAAAGGAACAACTGAAGGATTGAACTTATTAGCTTATTCTTTAGGTAAAAATCTGCAAGCAGGAGATGAAATAGCACTAACAGAAATGGAGCACCATAGCAATATCGTTCCCTGGCAGCAGATCGCACAGGAGAAAGGAGCAGTCATTAAATTTATTCCCATTACCAAAGAATACAGATTAGATTTAGAAAAAGCCAAAGAACTAATTACCGCTAAAACCAAGATCGTATCTATTGTACATATGTCCAATGTTCTAGGGACTATTAATCCTGTAAAAGAACTCGCAGAACTTGCACATACTGTTGGCGCAGCGATGATCGTTGATGCTGCACAATCTGTTCCGCATACGCCGATTAATGTCAAAGGATTGAATTGCGACTTTCTGGTATTTTCCGGACATAAGATGTGTGGGCCGACAGGAATCGGCGTACTGTATGGACGAAAAGAATTATTGGAAACTATGCAGCCGTTCTTATATGGTGGAGACATGATCAGCGAAGTTACTTTTGAA
>JBBSWK010000104.1:0-10754 GCA_038046325.1 Nanobdellota archaeon
AGAGGACCGTACTTATTCTCAGAACTTACTTTAAATTTAGTGACATAAGGGCGATCAAAAGGAATAGAGTTATCTTCTTCAACAGTAATTTTTCCATTCAGTATAGTTTCAGCTGCGTTAGTGAAGATCGTTTCCAAAGCGAAAACATCCCGCACTCCCAGTTGGAGAGAGGCACCCTTGTTCATGCGGCCGATATTCTGAATGGTGTTTCCAGTAACGGAAGAAGGACCAATTGAAGTTATAACTGTAAGGCCTACTACGAGCAAGGCCACACTTAAAACAACCCAAACATTAGGCTGCTGTAGAGATTGCTGCGCTCGATTTCTACCTCTTTTTTTTTGAACCATCCATGACCTAGGAAAATTTTGGAATATATAAATTTAACTTTATAGAAAATGTATAGAAAAACGTGGGAGCGGTGGGATTTGAACCCACGATGCCTAGGTCTTCAGCCTAGTGCTTTCCCAGGTTAAGCTACGCTCCCTTAAAAAGCTTAATTTGAGGCTCATTTATAATGTTTTCGCAGCTTAAAACAATAAGGTTTTTTATATAAAATTAAAAACTAAGAAAATCTCACTCTAATATAGTTCTAGTTTGAATATAGTTCTAGTTTGACGTCCAACTCGAGATTGTAGCCGAGACCTGCTGCTTCTTGTTCTAATTTCCTATAATCCGGCTTTGAACCTCTTATAACATATACTTTAGTCCTGTCCTTTGTAAATGCAAGGGGAGAATCTTTATTTAATATTTCAAATTGATATGGCCTTAAGAAAGTTTCAACCGCTTCCAGAGTAGTATTTTCAGGAACTTCTAACATTACCCTAACAGAATTATCTAATGAATCGTTTATTTCCTTCAAGGTTTTAGTCATATTTTGATTTTATGCCGAGGCGATATTTAAACTTTTGTATGGCTTTTTCTTCCCTTTGCCTATCTTTACGTAAACGTCCTCTGTAATATCGTTCCCGCAAAGAAGTTGAACAACAGCATCACTAACGCAGCAATAAAGCAGTATAAGGCAGTACTGTTAATAAGATTCTTTCCCAAAGAATAGCGCTCTCCTAACTTGTCTGCGCCATTTTCTATTCCGTTGCTTAGTACAGTCAGGATATAGCCTATCTGCACCACGTAAATGCCGACGATGATCTGGAAGTGAAAGGTGGGGATGCCTATGCCGAAAATAGTCAATAAATCACTGAAGCCGCCGGCGCCGGCATCCTGAGCCGCGGTAAATGCTCCGAGCTGCGCGCTTAATTTAGTTAAGATGGTTGAAATCATAGAAGTTATTCCAATAACAATTCCTGCAATGGCGGGAGTGAGAAATTTGGTCTGCGCTTTCATGGAGGAGATTACATCAGCCATTAAATCTTGCAATCGCTCTTCTACCCGATGTATCTCTTTGATGTAGCGGGACATGGATAATAATGCCTGAGCCGCAATTCTGGGGCCTTTCCGGATACTTTCAATTAACACTTTCATGGATGCTTCAATCACGTTGGATGGAAATGTAACCACTGCGCCTACGCGAGGATCAAACAGAGATTGCTCTAAGCCCATTCCCAAACTGGTGATATTTCTTTCGGCCAGAGCAAAAAAATCGCCAGAAACGGTGCCACGCATGGTTTCTGCTACTCGAGCAAAGGCAATCTCTGCCGGCAGTCCGTCACCTAAGCGATTACCCAATTGGAACAAGGCAGAAGAGAATTCTTCTTCCAGTTCTTTGGTTTTCTCTCTGATTTTAATGACATTTTTAGAACGTAAGGCAAAAAACAATCCAAAGGAAATCCCTAATCCTAAAACCACTACCAAAGACAGGAGTGAAGAACCAATGCCATATGGGCCGATACGCTCTTCTGGCGCGCATCCCGGGCCAAGATCTGGAGGGCAGACGTATTCGAGCATTTTCAGATTTCCATTTTGATCAAAAGCGAAATCACTCACTCCTAAAGAATGCATGATCAGCGGACTAAAACCGATCACCATGCCTACTGCAAAAATCATGATGCAAAAATACAGGGGATTTACCCAGAGAGTGAAATTTTTGCTAAGAGGCAGGGCTACATTCTTGTATTTTTTGAATCCTTCCTTCTCGCCGATATCAACTGCTCCATATCCTGCCGGCCTTTTGGACAGAATCATTCTTCCTAAATAAAAAACGCTGATGGGCAAGGTAACGTTGTAAAGGACAGAAATATAAATAGCAGAGACGAAAGGGCTGGAACCTTCGCCGCCCAGAAAGCTGACTACTAAAGGAAGAATTACTAAACCCAAGATAGGGAGAATAATTCCTAACATATGCAGCATGGTGATAGGCGACTTGAGCGAGTGAGCATAGTGCAACATGGTTTCATACGTTCCAGTAAGGATGACGTCGAGAGATTTGTCAAGTAAAGCTAAACGCCGTTCTTCCGAGGATTCGAACAACGACGATTCTATCAAATGGAATGATTCCACAAACTCAGCATCCCACTCTTTCCACACCAGCAGATATGCTTCGGCAGAAGCGCGGATGGTGCTGTATTTTTCTGTTTCCACATCCCATAATATTTTGCGAAAGTCCAAAGAAAGAGGAGGTTCAAGATGATCAGCGGCAAATTCTATCGCTCGCTCCAAGTTGGAAGTGTGGCGCATGTAGGTAACAATGTAAAAAACACTTTGTACCATCTGATTAGATGCTTTCATCCGCCAGGTGTTAGCCATAAAATCAGGAACTCGCTGCAGGGCTGGAATCATTAACAGGCCGGCAACTAAGAAAAAAACGACGAAGAAAAACATGCCAAAGATGCCAAAGGTGATAAGGGAACCGATGACGATGGTAATCAGAGGGAAGAGAAAAGAAAGCGCAATGACTCCTGCCGGCCGGACATTAAGATGGCAGAGATCGAGATTCTTCTGCATAGCTTTCGCTTTTACCGGATCGACAGATAATTTCAGAAGCTGGTCAGCAAAATTACAGGCTTTCTCATAGAAAGAATAATGTCCGGGATAGAGTTCCTGTTTGAAATCAGCATATTCTTTGGTAGTTACTTTCCGAGTAGCGGATGCAGCTGCGCCAAATTCTCCCGCAATCCGCGATTTATATTTCTCAAGCAAATCCTGATATTCACGTTGGTCCATCTAGCCTCTCTATAATAGAAGAAATGAATGTTTATTAAGATTTCTAAGAGAAAAACAAAAGGATTCAAATTTATTTGCTTTTTCCTGCAGGCCATCACCATGTGGCGCAAACTCTCAAAAATTTTTCCTCCTAATCTAATGATTTTTTCTTTCTCTTCCCGGCTCCATAGAAAGTCTCGAAAAAGTCGCCTTGGCCGCTCGTTCGACCTATCCTCGCTATTACGATTCGAAGGGATAGGACTCAATTTTTCCTAAAGGCAAACATACTCTCACTCGCCTCTTGGCCATGCAAGAGATGAGGAAACTATCACATTTCTGCACAGAAATCAAATCGTTGCATGAAAAACATGGTTTTTCAGCACTGAAAATCAATCGTTGTTGATTTTCATGTGTTTGATTTCTTGTGGCGGCGACTTTTTCCACAGAGCCTCTCTTCCCGCAAGATTTAAATAACATAAATTCCCTTTAGCTCTTAAAAGAGGATATAGAATGCAGAATACATTCTTTGAAGTAGGATTAGTAATCGGTATTGCTACACTCATCAGTATTGTAGTACGTTATCTTAGACAGCCGTTAATTATCGGCTATATCTTAGCCGGAATTATCGTAGGGCCTTCTCTCTTGAATCTAATCAGTTCCCCTGACACCATCACCTTATTTTCACACATGGGCGTAGCGTTGTTGTTATTCGTAGTTGGCTTAGGCTTAGATCCAAAAGTGATCAAAGAAGTCGGCCTCGTTTCCATCGTCACCGGAGTAGGGCAGGCTCTCTTTACAATTACCGTTGGTTTTTTCCTTTCGGTAGCCCTGGGATTTTCTAAACTGACCTCGCTCTATATAGGCCTCGCTCTTGCTTTTAGCAGCACTATCTTGATTCTCAAATTACTTTCAGACAAAAATGAGCTGGATTCGTTGTATGGAAAAATAGCGGTGGGATTCTTGCTGGTGCAGGATATGCTGGCTATTTTTACCCTCATTATCATTTCTTCCCTCAATGGTGGAACCAGTGCTCAGACCTTAGTCCTCGGTGTGGCGCTGAAAGGTTTGCTATTGTTAGTTGGCTTATTTTTAATCGGCCTATATCTCCTCCCACAGCTGACAAAAATTGTTGCCAAAAGCCAGGAAATGCTTCTGTTATTTTCAATTAGCTGGGCTTTTGCGCTGTCGTTATTATTCTATAAAGCAGGATTTTCGTTGGAAATTGGCGCGCTCATTGCTGGAGTTACACTCTCCCTTTCTCCCTACCGTTATGAAATCAGTTCAAAAATGAAACCACTGCGTGACTTTTTTCTGGTCTTATTTTTTATCATGCTTGGATACCAGCTTGGATTTGCTGAACTGCAGCAAAATATTGTTCCGGTATTACTATTCTCCTTATTAGTGTTGATCGGTAATCCTCTTTCCGTCTTGATCCTCATGGGCCTGATGGGACATACGAAACGAAATGGGTTCCTGGCCGGCTGGACGGTGGCGCAAATCGGGGAGTTTTCTCATATCTTAATAGCATTGGGAATTAGCATAGGCCATTTAGGAAAAGAAATTGTTTCCATTATCACTGCAGTAACTCTGATAACCATTGCTATCTCGAGTTATTTGGTTTTGTATGCGGGCAGAATTTACCCTCATGTGGCAAAATATCTAACTATCTTTGAGAAAAAGAAGGTCAGAGCAGTTGTTTCTCATCTAGGTTCTAAAAAATATGACATTATTCTGTTCGGTTGCGATCGTGTAGGCCACGATTTAATTGTACTCTTCAAAAAACTGAAACAGAAATTCTTGATCATCGACCACAACCCAGAAATAGTTTCTTCGCTGGGCAAAAAAAGAATGAAATGCATCTACGGTGATGCATCAGATATGGAATTGCTGGATGAATTACATCTCTCCAAAGCAAAAATGGTTGTTTCAACTATTCCTGATTTTGAAATCAATACCAATATCATCACTAAAGTGCGGGATGTAAATAGTTCTGCAGTCATAGTTGTAGTTTCCCATCACGCTGAAGAGGCCATCGACTTGTATGCCAAAGGAGCCAGTTATGTCATTCTGCCGCATATGCTGGGCGGCTATCATGCTTCTATGCTGATCGAGAAACATGGATTAAGTTTCGACAAGTTCTTGAAAGAGAAAATAAAACATTTGGAACATCTGAAGATTGCGACGAATAAGAAACAGAAAATAATGAATGCTTCGGTACGGTATTAAATCAGGGGCAGGGATTGTAGATGGGAATTTTCTTCAGAGAGAGAGGTTTGTTATCTTTTAGCAGCTGAGCCACTTTCTTATACGAATGATGAATTTTTCCTTGTTCATCTTCAGCAAACTTGGTAAGCGGAAAAGTATCCCCATTGTGATGTTGGACCTGATGCTGCTTTAATTCTTGGGATAATTTTTGTACCAGAGTTTCATAAAAATGCTGCGCTTTTGAATTGATATTATATGCGGCGTATATCGGATTTTTTGCCAAACCGTCGATTCTGATTTCTATTTTATCCACTGAACCAAATGGGGGGATATCTGTAAGCGTCACGACGGTAATCTGGTACTTTCCTTGCACTCCTTGGATTTGGCTGTATTCCAAGGTTATTTTTCCATCGAATTTTTTTTGCGTATCAAAGTCGCAAAAAATGGAAGTATCATAATTATATTCTAATGATTCAGTACTGTTTTCAAAACCGAGAACTCCTTCCAGTGAATGTTGGTTCCGTTGGCGCATCATTTGCCTGAAACTGCCGGTGACGAACTGCATTTCCTGCCTGAACGGCCGTCCTTCAAAATGAATGATCTCTTTTTCCACTCTGCTGACCGGTTCGATCTCAATCACGGGCGGCGGTATGCTTGGCGCCGGCAAAGATGCAGCGCACCCCAGATAAAACGATAAAGAAAGAGCTAAAGCAGATTTCATAACCTGCTAAGCATTATGTTTGTTTTATAACTATTTATACTCTGAAGAATATATTAATCGAAATACTCTACATCGCGGGAAGAGATGATAGTTTCTTTTCTTTCCTCTACGTCTTTACTTTCTTTTTTCTTTTTGTATTCGCTACATTCAGTTATGATTCTCTTCGGCTCTTCAACCTTCAGCGGCGTGGTCATCTCCTTCATAGCCATACCTTTGTGGTAATTGATGTTCCCGCATTTGATGCAGTTGAAGTATGGCCCGAACTTTCCGCTTCTGGTCTCTAACCATGAACCGCAGGTACATTTTATTTCTTCGATTTTCTGCTTGGTATGTAAGCGGCAGACATCCAAGCCTTGTTCATTTTTAGAAGTAGCGATTTTGTTGCAGAAGGGGCAATGGGAAACTTTGTACTCACCATAGGTCTTTTTTCTGCGGAAGTTTTTCATGAAAGAAAGAGTGATAAACAGTTATATAAAATGTGCTTTTCTAATTGCTTATTTTTGGCCGATCACTACATATTTATCGCTGAAGACCTGGAAAGGCCCTCCCGTGGCCGGAAAGTTGTTCTCTTCACAAACTCTCACTTTATATTTAGCTTTAGTAAGATTATCCTTGGCTACTTTTGGCTCGCCAGGAAAATAACAGGTCACGATCACTATTCCACCTTTTCTGGTCAATCCATAACTTTCTTTAAACATCTTTTCCCAATCATCATTTCTAACATCCGGATGCCGGGCTACAACTATATCTGCCTTCTCTTCTATAAGGTCACTTAATCTTCTTGCGTCTCCGTGGATAAATTCATAACGGCCATTTTTTTTGTATTTCTTTCTTAACGAAGCGATAAACCCTTCATTGATATCTATCCCTACCATCGTTCCTCCAAAAAAATCAACTAAAACCTCTGCTTCAGAACACCATCCGCATCCTACATTCAGGATTCTTGGATGTTTAGGTTTGGAATAATGTATTCGATCCAAATAATGTTCAAGTGTATCTCGAAATCGTTCACTCACCTGATCTCTAAAAGGCATTAAGAGAGTTGATGAATCTGCTTTCTTAAATATTTAGATAATACAGACGTAGAATATCTTAATTTTGGAAAATGTGAAATGGGACAATGGCTTATACTAGCAAATATTTGGAGTTAGTGCGCAATGAATTTTATAAGAGGTATTTTTGGCTGATTATTTAGAAAGGAAAGTATAGCAAGCAGCTATTCCATCACCACAATCCATAAAAACCGTTCCTTAACAAGCTTCTTATGCTTCTGGAACTCTTCCTTGCATTATTCCTCGGTATTTTATGTGGAATTGTCACCGGCCTCGTTCCCGGCATCCACGTGAATCTTGTCTCAGTATTGCTCATCTCTTTCTCAGCAGTTCTTCTCACCTACACTTCCCCAATCGTCTTAGCAGTCTTCATCATTTCCTTAGCCATCACTCACACTTTCCTTGATGCTATTCCCAGCATTTACTTAGGAGCTCCTACGGAAGCGCAGGCGTTGAATGTTCTTCCGGGCCATCGTCTATTACTCAAAGGTTTAGGACATAATGCTATCATGTACACGGTCATCGGCGCATTAGGTAGTTTATTGCTCAGCCTGCTTTTATTTCCCTTGTTTATCTTTACCATGGACAAAATCTCACCATTAGTAAACCAGATCATCGGCTACCTGCTTATCGCCATTATGATGTACATGATTCTCAAGGAAAAAAAATGGCTGCAGTGTTTAGTAGTATTTTTACTTTCAGGCGCATTAGGATTATTGGTGTTCAGCATCCCTAATCTGGAGCAGCCGCTATTTCATCTCTTATCCGGATTGTTTGGCTTTTCTATCCTTGTTGAAAGTTTGCGGCAGAAATCAGTCATTCCAAAGCAAAAAAGCGCACCCTTATCGCTCAGCAAAAAAAATTTAGTGAAATCAGTCTCTGCCGCTTCCGGCATGGGATTTATCGCTGCCTTTCTTCCCGGCTTCGGTTCTGGACAGGCAGCGATTATTGCCACGAACGCGGTCGGCGATGTAGGTGATGAAGGCTTCCTCACTTTAGTGGGCGGATTGAACACCGCGTCAATGGCAATTTCCATCGCTGCTGCCTATGTGCTGCAGAAAGCGCGCAATGGAGCGATCGTTGCGGTGAATGAATTGCTGGGCGTAGTCGGCTTTAAAGAGATGATCCTGTTCATGGGAGTTGCTTTAGTCGCCGGCGGAGTTGCGGCGCTGCTGACGATCTATTTGTCTAAAGTATTCGCAAAGTATATTGTCAAAGTCAATTATTCCAGATTGATTATGGGTATTTTGATTTTTATAACTCTACTGGCCTTCTACTTCGACGGCTTTATCGGCTTGACCATCTTGTTGACCGCCACCGCGATTGGTTTAGTGACCTCTGCCTTTGGCGTAGGAAAGAATCATCTGATGGGCTGCTTGATCTTGCCAGTGATATTGTATTTCATCTTATAGATATCCGAAGGTGGTTATTTTGTGTGGTGAGAGGTGGGAAAGTGGGTTTAATGAGTGTTAAAATTTCTGGACTTTATATCGAAGTCGAGCGTCAGCGAGAAGTAACAAGATCACCAGTCACAGAGAAGATTATATCAAGCGTAAGCAATAGAAGGACATTCAAAATAAATTAGCCCCGATTACATAAATCTCTTCTGGTACTCTTTAAGTAGCAACCTAGTGGTTTCAGTGTAATTATGTGGTTTTGTTTTTATTTTCTTCAACGTTTCATTAATATTCTCAGAAAAGTAATCCTCAACTTCGTTAGGATCATTAGAAAAATTCCCCGAATAGACCACACGATAGACTACATTAAACTCATAATCATTATCAGTTATTTTTTTTATTTTAAACAATTCCTCAAATATAATCTCTTTAGGTAATTTTTGTTTGTGAAACAATTCCTCTTGTAACTCTCTTTTTGCTCCACTAATATACTCCTCACCGGAAGAGATGTGACCTCCAGGTATACAAAATCTTCCAGGATTTGATGTTTTTCTCATGCTTCTCTTTTGAATAATTATTTGCGTGTACGATCTATCTTTAAAAACAAGAATTGCCGCCCCCCTGTGAAGCATCATTTTATTATGGCATTTTGATTTTAGTTCCCGGCCAATTACATTGTCATTTATATCTACAACATCGACAATTTCATCCATGATCTTATTTAAAACTAGCCCGTTTATAATGTTTTAGGAATATTTTATAAATTGGTATGATTACTAATAAAACATGGGCACAAAGATGATAAAGGTAATTACTTTGAATATCCATAACTACCATGATTTTATAGACAGAAAACCAAGAATAATTGCCCTTCTCAAAAAGTATAAACCGGATATTATTGCATTACAAGAGATAAGAGATGATAGAGCAAAAAATAAAATTGGTATGAATCAAGCAAAACAATTAAATGCGGAATTGAATTTTAAGTATTTTAAATTTCTGCGAGTTAATAATAGGAATAAAGTCAAAAGTTTGGTTAATCTACCTCCTTGTTACGAAGGCCTGGCCATCCTTTCCAAATTTCCTTTTTCAAGCGATGAAATTACACTAAAGAAACATAAAGAGGATAAATATTATAGAAAAATCTTAGTGGCAAATGTCAAGATTGGGGCTAAAGTAATCCCGGTGTGGATTGTACATTTTTCTAACAACGATTTATTTGCCCATTTACACGCTGAGGAAACGTTAATCCATGCAAAGTCGGCTCAACCAATAATTCTTGGCGATTTCAACATCAAATATCCATCGGAAATTAAAAAATTAGCTGAGAAGAACAATTATATTTCAAGTTCAAATTATGATTACATTTCGTATCCTGAAGATAATTGCAGCTATGATTATATATTCATTCCGAAGAGATATTCATTTTTAAGTTTTGAATGTATTTCCGAAGAAGTATCTGATCATAAAGCATTATTTGCAGAGATTAACTTATAAGCGGCTCTTGCAAGTTCCCGTGGTTCTCCGGCCGTATTGAATGCAACGCATTCTCTGCAATGCTCTGCAAGATGAAGATATTTCATCTGATCCCTTAATGTTTCGGTAAGATTGTGCTCATTCAAATCAGGTCTATTTCTAACGGCTAATCGTCCAGTAATCACTTCTGGCGGCGCAAACAAGATGAAAGTCAAATCGGCTCTGGGTATACCCTTACGTTCATTCTCAGCAATAATGTCATACATTTCGTCCAAAGATTCAGACTGCCAGACGGCACTGGTGTAGTAACTTCTATCGAGTATAGCCAGATCTAAATCTTTCAAACGAGGGTTGATGTGTCTAACGTAAATCTGAGCCCTGGTTTCTGCAACAGTTGTTATTATCTCCATTTTATCTGACAATACGCCTGCTCTTATATTTTTTTTTACAATTTCAAATTCAGGGTACTCGGAGTCTCTTATAACTGCGTATCTTCCGGTATGGTTAGTCGCAAGTTCTTTTAGGAAGAAATCAATTAAAGTTCCTTTGCCGCTGCCATGAGCTCCCTCAAAACAAATTATTTTAGTCATAATTTCAATTTCTTTGCGAGCTCTAAAGCTGGTTTTTTAAATCTTGGTTCAGTTGAATTATCCTCTAGGATAAACTCTAATGTACCTGTTTCTAAATTGGGATTTCTTGCTGCTATCTCCAAAAAGTATTCATAACCTGGTGTAAGTCCCTTTCTCCTAATTATTGAATCAATTGTACTTCCAGATATGTATGGATTGGATAATAATGAAGCTAGTA
>JBBSWK010000105.1:0-1290 GCA_038046325.1 Nanobdellota archaeon
TTTAGTGCTTCCGCTTTTTCCTCGCGCTCGTGAATGCATTTTTGCCATATTGTTTTACCTCAATTGGTTTACGATAGGAGAATGAGTAATTTTACACATCTCCAGTATACACAAGCCTAGACCGATGTATCTCTCGAATGAGATTAATTTGTGGACTTTATTTAAAAATGTATTGGCTATTTTTTAAGAAGTATTGTTTGCCCGCAGGCTGAGGGTTGATAAGGGCAAGCTGCCCTTATTTTTTAAGAAAAAATAGCCCCGAGCGGATTCGAACCGCTGTCAAAGCCTTTCTACCTATTGGACCAAAGGGTTATATTTGAGCTGTAAAGTTACAGTCTCAAACTCTATCCTAGTCCGCTAGACGACGGGGCTATAAGTTAAGCGTAAAGCCCCCAGCTTCTTTATAAAATTTTCTTCGTTATTGAGTCCAGAATGACCACAAGCTATAAATATCCAAAAACATTAGTTCTACAAAAAAGGTTATACTGAAAGAACAAAATAATCGTAAATTTGATTTTGTTCTTTCATATATAGCTCGCTTAAATATTCAATAAAAAAGTACGAAAATATCGTTCGTTCGCTATACCATGAAAAAGAAAAACATCTTTATTTTTATGCTAGTGCTTTCGCTTAATTCTATGATTGCTCTGGCACAAACTATTCCTGGAGCAGAAGAAGTGGCCTTGCCTGATAACTTTCTGACCAATGCTCTTCAGCCGATCCTGCAAAAAATAAGCTTGCTGGTCGGTGGAATCTTTGGTATTTATGTGATCCTAGCTATAATGCAGATGTACAGGGAAAGGAAAACAGTCAAGCTGTTACAAGACATCCGCAATGATGTAGATCTTTTAACCAAGCATTTCGGAGTGAAACATTCTCATGAAAAGAGAGGGATACTACAAAGATTGCTCGGAATATTTCATTCTGAAGAACAAAATAAGAAAACTAAAAAATGAAAATCAGTATTAAGCCTGAGGTATTCAAGAAGTTTCCGCAGTTGAAAGTTGCTTTTGTTAAGGCAGAAGGGATTGATAACAAAAGCAAAGCCGCAAAAGCAAATCATCTTCTGGCAGAGGTGCAGAAAGTTATTCTTTTGACCTTTAACCAAGATACCGTCAAAAGCCATCTTTTGATCTCTCCCTGGAATACTGCTAAAGAGGAATTCGGCAAGAAAGCAAAGCATTACGACACTTCGGTAGAGTTATTATTACAAAAAGCATTGCGGAAACAAAAATTACAAACAAAAGACACGGTTACGGCATTGTTGCGCTATCTGGCTTTGAAACATAT
>JBBSWK010000106.1:0-1033 GCA_038046325.1 Nanobdellota archaeon
CGTCTTTGCCGCTGTGTTTGTCCTCCTCTTTGATAAACTCAAAAAAGGAACCTATTTTGTAGAAGATCTTTATGACACTCATTTCAAACAGTTCATGTTCGACAATATGCGGGTGCAGGAATTTGTCTTCAACGGCAATAAATTAAAGAAATACACTCCTGAAGTGAAATTACCGCACAAGAATGGGTTTGGGCATGTGTATATTTGAAGGAATTATCTTTCGTAATTCTTCATAATCTCGTCAACACACTATCTCTTCCCAGAATATCCTCTGCCATCAAAGCATCATTCAGGTTAATCACGCCCTTGGCAAACTTTTCCTGATCGTCAAACCCTACTCGCGGGCAAGCGGTATTCACCCAGACATCAATGAAGTTGAAATTCTCTAACTGATCGAAGGAAACCACATTATCGATGAAATAGTAAAACTTCTTGTCCGCATAGCGTTTTTCCAGCACTAAGGAAGGCCGGAACTGCTCCTGGCCAGGTTTTATGGTTACAATCACTCCGATGGTTTTCGCAGTCAGGAACTTCATCAGGGAAGCACGATATTTCAGCAAGATCTTCTTAATATCAGCCGCTCCCATCAGAGACATCTTCTTAGCTAAAGGATCGTTGCAGATAATTTCTTTCATCTCATGCATGTCTTTCTGCGCGTAGACTAAAGCTAACGGATGGAACTTCCCATCGCCGACATACAGATAACAATCAGCGGTCTTGGTTTCATCTCTAGACATGTTCAATGAATTATGATAGTTGTCGCAGCCTAACAATTGCCCTTTGACCTGCGTGCGGTCTGCGTGAGAGGTAATGACATTTATTTCATTCTGTCGCAGCTGCTCTCGTACTGTATCTAAATTATTCACAAACTGTACTGAGGCATAGAGAGCAACTGTCTTGTATTTCTTCTTTTTCAAATGAGATAAGGTGTCTTTCGATAATTCAACAGAGCCAGAGTACGGTGCGTCTAAGAAGAGAACATCCATATAAACTTTACAAAAGTTTATCATCCAAAGAGGTGCGGCGTGGGGGG
>JBBSWK010000106.1:1043-3782 GCA_038046325.1 Nanobdellota archaeon
CCATTATATTTAATTTCATTTTTTTACCATCCCACCTTCTTGTTGAATTTATTATGCCCCCAGCTGATAAGTAAATCAACATCCATCCTATTCAATCCTAAAGGGATATCGCAAGCACCAAAATTGCTGCCCAGCCAGATCAATACCCGAGCGCCAGTCTCTTCTTCAATCCTTTGCGTAATCTCCTGAGCGTACGGCTTCATACCATCCGGTAGCTGGACACAAACCGTTTTCGCTTTGCTATCCTTGATCTTAGCGATAGCTTTTTCAACTTCGGGGTTATATATTTGCATAAGCAAGGTTTTTATAGCCTATTTTATATATATTTCGTCGAAAATGGACACTATAGAAAAATTCAGAATCTACCGAAGTAGAAAGCTCAACAACATCGCCAAAATTATCAGTAAGATTGGCATCAGCGCCAACAATCTTACTTTCCTGTCTTTATGCTCTGGTTTAGCAGCGGTTTATTTCCTGTTCAACAGCTATTATTTGTTTGCCCTTTTTGCCTTGCTTCATCTTGTCTTCGATGCATTTGACGGGGTAGTTGCGCGGCTCAACACCCCAACCCGGTACGGAAAATATTTCGACTTGCTTTCCGATAATATCGTAACCGTTCTCACCATATCCAAAGCAGGATATCATCTGCAGGATTCCTATGCGTATCTTGCCGCAGGATTATTTTTACTAGCTCTCTTAATCCATCTTACATCAAAACTAGAAGCACCCATGTTATTTATGAGAACTGCTTCACTTATAACATTAATGATAGCAACTCACTCCTTGTTTCCATTTACAACCATCATTCTAAATCTTGGATACCTTGCCGCCGGAGGAGTTTCTTTATTTTCATTGGCCAGGCAGCTGCAGTGGCATATAAGTAAAAACTAGAGGATAAATAGGAAAGAACTAAATAGTTTATTTGTTTTACATAAATCCATGACTAAACATAAATATCCCATAGAAGAGATTTACAAAAGCATCGGAGAAAACGAAAACTTAAGAAAAGATATCGATGATTTTAGAAAGAAATATTTTGATGATCATGATTCTTTTGCACAATGGTGGTACGACCCTCATAACAAAGGGCTGGGCAAAAGCCCGGATGAATTTTGTAAAGAAGGAAGACAAAAAGATTTAGAGAAAATGCTGATGGATATTCTCCATGCTGCTCATGGCGGTTAAAACTCCTTCAAAATCTACTCTTCTTGATCTTCAACAAATACCCAATATTATTTGCCAACAAATGTAAAATAGGACTTAATACTAATAACACTAAAACTGTTTCTATCGGCGGAACGTAGTAAATAAATCCCACCATGATCCCGCCCAGCACAAAATCAAACTGATCCCAGCCCCACCAAGGTTCGCCCGGCTTGATTCCCTGCTTGCGTTTATAGAAACTCTTCAGCAAATCTCCGAGAATCACTCCTGCTCCCTGCAGGAAGCCAAACCAAACTGGGAAATCAGCATAATCTATTAGCGCCCAATCTTGAAATCCCGCACTATACAACCATTGCTGCAGCCAAAAGACTAATCCGCCAACAAGAATAGCAACAAGTAAACCTCTCCAAGTCTTATGGCTGCCGAATAATTTTTCATGGATAGGTTTTCCACCATAGGGAATCCAGCGTAATAGTATAGGCGCCATATTGGCAACATATCCTGGAAGAAAAAAGTAGAGGGATTGAAGGATCATGATGTAGAAATGCGGGACAATTATTTAAAGATAATTGTTCAGAGCAAATTATTAACTGGTTTTTATGAAGCGTTTATGCGAGCAAGAAAGAGATTAATAAGGATATTTTCCATTTTTTACTGCCTGATATTGTTCTATTAATGCCAGATAGTATTCATAGGAACTGCATCCAGCTTCTAACATTACCACGGTTCTTGGTCCAGTAGAAGGCACTAATTCTTGATAGGGAACTAAAAGGACCCAAGGTTTTTCTTCATTTTTTCCGTTTTTCACTGCTTGATATTGTTCTATTAATGCTTGATAATATTCTTGAGCACTACACCCGGCTTCCAGCATTGCCACGGTTCTTGGTCCAGTAGAAGGCATTAATTCTTGATAGGGAACTAATAAGGACTCAATGTTTTTCCTAATTTCTTCTTCATTTTTTGTCATTATAAATCACTACATATTTCTAATGATTCTTTTCATCTCCCGGATGCTTTTTTCTATTTCTTTAAAATTTTCAGAGGTATAATTGACTTTTTCTCCTAATATAGCTTCCACTATTGGATCGTGCTCTCGTACCATAAATCTTTTTTCTTTAATTTTTTTATAAGTCATTTTTTATCTTAAGAGGCCTAACTATTTAATCTTTTTGATGATGCTCAATTTATGTTTTAGTTCTAGATTCTCATTTTCAGTTAAAGTTACTCTTGCCAGCGTTTTATTCATTTCAGCCATCAATTCCCTTCGTTTTTTTTCCATCAGCATTTCGTAGCCTACAACATAAATAAAGGGAAGTACAATCAATTCTATGGATAACCACATCATGGTACGTTTATTATCCATAAAACTCAAAACCGTAAAAACTATAGCAAATAGAGTTGCAACAATGATAACTCATAACAGGAATTAAGTTCAATAATTTTTAGTGGCTAACGACTTATAGGGGGACATTTCTAAACGACGAAAACGAACGGGGGATTCCGTTATACTAGAATTATTTTATTTTTAGAATCTCTTGATATGTGGGCATCCGGAGTATTGAGTAAAGTGAGAAA
>JBBSWK010000107.1:0-12705 GCA_038046325.1 Nanobdellota archaeon
TCATCAGCGAACGAGATACCCAAACTTTGACCGAAGGAGATTGGCTGGCCGAAGAAGTGGTGGTCAATGGCAAAAAAGTGCTTAAGAAGAAGACATTGACTAGTAATGATATTGAAAAATTGCAGAATCACAAAATAAGCTCCGTGCTTATTAAAGAAGGCATCCCTTTTGTGCCGAGCTTCTTGATAGCATATTTGTTTTTACTCTTTGGAAAAGAGGTAATGCCGATGCTAATTGAAAAGGTGTTGGGGTAGAAATATATGGTTATGAATTATATGGAGCCAGACCAGCGGGCTCTGTCCTAAATGTGGTTAGCGCGCAAAATCGAACGGTAGAATCTGCACAAAAAGTGGTTGCGGGAGGGGTCGTTCCTTACGGGACGGCACCGCATTACAAGAGAACATACAAAGAGTGAGTTCGCGCTAACCCGAACAAAGTGAGATTTAGGACAGAGCAAGACCAGCGGTAACGTTTAAAAATCTCAAAATAAACCTTCCCTTATGTTTCATAAAGAGGTGTCCTACTGGCCTATTTTTATTATTTTTCTAATCGTAGGGTTACTTCTGGTAGAAAATTCTTTTCCTCCTCTAACTGGGAACGTGATCTATACTGAGGCTACTGCAGAAAAGGTGTGGGATTTTAGTAATGTTTTAGAGTATAGTTATAATTCTTCTATTTTACTTAATGGAACTGTCCAGTTAAAGCCGATTACCATCACTAACACTACAACCATTCTGGAAATCAACGAATCTGCCTTGCTTCTTGCGACACAATATGATGAAAAAGATAATGAAGATGATGAAGATAAGGATAATAAAAAAGTGGATGAAAAAGAGGAAGATGCTGGAGAAAATAACCAGGGGGGTGATAATAACAGCGATAATAAAAGTAACAACGTTACTCTCAAATTACAAAGCCTTGGGCAAGGGTCTGTGCAATTAAAAAACAACAAATCAGTCCTTGAAATAAGACTGGATCATCAACTCCAAAACAACGATCAGCTTGCTCTCTATCTTTTAAGTGGTATGGCCAACGGAAAAGTGTACCTTTGTGAAAATAAAGATGGATGTAGCCTTCCTGCCTATGGTAATCTAACACTTCCCAGCGATGTTTCCGCGGCGTGGTACAACATAACTCTTTCTGGGATGACTGAGTTAACTGATACGTTTTTCATTACCTCTTCAGATAAAATAACCATCGATATGGTGAAAGGATACAAAAAAAGCACTCGAAATGAAACCGTGACTTCACATGTATATTCATCTTCCGCCTCGATAACAACTGCCGACTTACAGCCAGTTGATTGGAAAAGCTGGGAAATTTTTTCAAATATAGAACAGCTCAATGGCCAGCAAGTCTCATACGAATACTCAACCAATTCTGGAGCAACCTGGAATCCAGTGCCAACGAATGGTAATCTTGCTTTGGTGACCGAAAATAAATTGAAATTTAGAATAACTCTACTCTCCAATACCTCTACCGCGCCGATAGTCAATTCGATGAAAGTCACGTATAACACTAAGTCTGTTTGTGCTGAAAATTGGACTGCTCAATACGGCAGCTGTTTGGTGAATAATTCAAGATTTAAATCTTATCTAGATACAAATGAGTGTGGTACTCATGCTACCTTGCCTTCGGATAATGGAACGCCAGTAGTGTGTGATTATTGTACCTTGTTTAATTGTTCTCACGCCGTTATAGAAGAATCCCTTGCCGAAGTACGGGGAAATAAAACCGTCTACATTGTTGATGCTGTTGCTAAAACAAATACCAGATTAGAATTAGAAGCAGCAAACTCCGCCAGCGTGGAGATAATTGAATATAGCCATAACATTAAGAACGAAACCTCGTCTTCTAAACCTTTCCAGAGATATGTTTCACTTGAATCAAATGATTCTATTTACTCGGCGTCCATAAGTTTGTACTATAACGATACGGAATTAACCGATACCAATATTGATGAAAGTACACTTAAAATTGAATACTACAACGAAACCATAAAGCAATGGGAAGCCTTACTTTCTATTGTGAATTCCAGCGGCAATTACGTTTTAACTACCGTGCCACATTTGAGCTTCTATGGGTTGTTTGGCGAGCAGCCTAGTATATCTCCTGATCCTGCTTCTCCAAGTACAACTGGTTATCGCAGCGGCGGGGGAAACAAGGCAGCGGCGGGGATCCAAAAAGAGCCGACACTCGAAGTTAGTGAAACGGTTCTTTCAACACAGAACCAAGAACCATCGATTCAATTTACTGCCCCCGCCCTAGAACGTTCTTGCGATTATGTGGTAGAAATGACGCTTCCTGACCAAGTGATCATGAGGCAAAATGAGCCTTATCAAGGAGAAATCGTCAATACTGGAAACTGTAAAATTGCTGAATTACAATTAGAATTAAGCCCTGAACTGCAACCGATGATAGATCTTTCTGTGCTTGGCTCTCTCTCCCTTTCGCCTGGCAATAAAACCAATTTCATACTTATTAGAAAAGAAGTGCCGGACACTGATTTATTTTCCGCTACCAGTTATGTAATCCGTTCTTTACAGGTTGATCCTACTGCTTCTGGTTTCGTGGTGGTAAAAGGCCATGATGATGAAGGGAAAGTATTCAGGCAGGAATTGCCTCTTAAACTGATCTTTAAAAATAATCTTCTTATCAAAGAAATAATAACCGCTAATCTCGTTGCAGTGGTATTGTTAGTGCTAGTATCAATATATGTGATAAGGTTATTACGTCCTAGCAAAAGAAGAAAAAAGAAAATAAAGAAGGTTGAGCAAGATGAGATCCAGCCATAGCTTCCGCAAGCTTTAAATACCCAAAAGATTTCTTTGTATCCTAAGTATTCAAAAGAGATGTTTCCAAAAGAGGCAAGCGAAGGAAATCCTTCGGGTCTCTTTTTAAGTGCCAAGCGTTAAAAAGAGGTGTACTGATGAGACTAAATAAAAAAGCTTCTCTTGAAATGTCCATTCAAGCTATTGTCGTTATTGTCATTGCTCTTACTGTTTTAGGCCTAGGCCTAGGTTTTGTAAAAGGAACTTTCAAAGATATCAGTGAAACCAGCAAAGGAGTCCAAGCTAAGATAAAGGAACAGATTCTGGAAGACTTGCGTGTTTCCGGAAAGAAAGTATCAATCACTTCTCAGGTTAATCTAGAAAGAGGAAAGGAAGCGCTCGAAAATATTGGTATTGTGAACACTGGATTGACTGAGAAAACCTTCGGGATTAAGATCGCATTTATTAAGAAACAGAATCCTGACGGCACAGAAGATGAAAGTCCTGAAGCGGGGAATGAGATCATCTTCTTTTACAGCAGTTTGGTAGAAAAACGGTTATCTCCAACTGCAGGTGATGTTATCCCTATCACTATCACTGCCAAAAGCAGCGCGGCAGGCAACTATTTGTACAAAGTTGATGTCTTGGCAGAAAGCACTCCTGGCGCATGCGTTTCTGGTACAGTAGGTGCAGGTTGCGACTTATATGACACCCGCAGCTTCTTTGTGCGTGTTGGATGAGGTTGAACAAAATGGCAAGACAATCTAACGGAAGCGGAAAAAAACGCTTATCAGAAGCGCAAGAATTTGAGATCATGAGATTAGTCTTAGACAAATTCCTCTGGTTAGGATTTGTGGTAATGGGCTGGGGGATGTACCTTTCCTTGACCGCTGAAGATATCTTAGCTGGGGTTTGGCATATGATCGCTGGTGCAGTATTGTTGCTGCTCTTCTTAGTGATTATTGTCAAGGAATATGAGATTGTGAAGTAAAAAATAAATTTATTTTATCTTATTCTACTTACATCTCACCCTTACATAATCAACATCTACTTTATCATTCAATCCGGCAGTAAGCTGAACATAGTTAATATTCTCGGAGCAAGGAACACTGGTGACTTTTCCATTCACCAGCAGCGAAAGCAATCCTCCGCTTTTGTATAAAGACATTCCATTCTCCGCGCCTGCGATATTCACTACTTTACTTTGATTGCCACAGCTCAGAATTCCGGTCGTATTCCCGGCAGATAATCCCATCTTGCCTAAGAAAACTGATGATCCATACGCACTCGTTCGTAGATCAACCCGTTTATCTGCACAGGAGCTTCCAAACCCCTCCTGCGCAGCGATGGAAGAAGTATTCGGCAGGGTAAGCCATCCGCCATACACTTTTATTCCTGAATCGTTGATGACGTTCCATTTGCTGGTATCCAACGCTGTTCCTTTAAATTCATCGCAGAAAAGCATTCCTGAACACTCACCAGTGTCATTATTATTCCCGTTATTATTTGCACCGCTTCCGGTACTACTTCCATTATTATTTCCGGGTGGAGCATTTCCAGGATTACCATACGAACATCCACTGCTAAACTTTATATCCAATGCAGTAATAGTAGTTGTCGAAGCGCTAAATCCATGTTGGTACGGAATAAACACATACACCTCTGCCACAGCAGATTCCGGTAAATAATCTTCAAGATACTGCACTCCTTCATCAAATTTATCTTCTGAAAATCCAACAGTTTCAACAATTCCCAATTTTTTCATTAAAAATGCTCCTGGCTTCATGAGCGTTACCATATTCTCTCGATTTAAGCATCCAGTATGTTCCCAATGTGCTTCTTCTGTCCAGGAAAGATATCTCTCTGCTCCAGATTTTGATTGTTCTTTCCCTAAACCTTTATGTGGAATTACCGCCGGTGTTAATGACATAGGATATTGATGATTGCTATTATGTCTGGCAATCTGCAACTGTGGGGAGAAGACAGGATGTTTTAGTGAAAATGCCTCAAAATCAGGGCCATCAAAATATAAGATAGTTGCATCTGATACCGGAAAGTCAGTATCCTTGATAACTGTCCTAACTTCTACCTCCTCACCTGTTTCTTTCTCAGTAAAATATGCTTTTCCTTGGCGGTCGGTTACTGCTTCATAGACAGTTACACCGCCTACCTCTGCAGACCTATTTTTACCAGTACAAGCCAATCCAGTAAGCGCAGCAATCATTCCGATACGTACTTTTTTTTCTAATGACATAGATCTCCCTCCTAACATCATCACCAGAATATCTTCTAAACCTGATCTAGTAAACTACCAGCAAACCTATTCAAAATGTTTATAAAGACTATTTGGCTAGCAACTAGAGGATGAAAAAGAGACACTTGAACACTAATACCGGAGAAGGATATAGCTCTGTAAGCTATAATCCTTCGCGGTCCCAAAGTGCGGGGATAAGAAAGAGCCTAGTTAATTTCGGTCAGTGGTTAAAAAATGCTCTTTCCAGCACTTTAAGGACTCGAGGAGCTGTTGGCCTTTCTATCGAAACGTTAGTCATCATCATCATCTCCTTAGTAATTCTTTCTGCAGGCATTACCTTAATCTACCAATTTATTGGCGGAGCAGAGGATATCAAAGCGCAATTAGACCTGAAAACTCAGGATGAATTAGAACGACTTTTAGTCGGCCAAGGAAAGAAAGTTGCTCTTCCATTACATGTCGCTACTGTCCCTCGCGGCGACAGCCATATCTTTGGTTTGGGTATATTAAATACCTATGATGCTACAGAACATTTTAAGATTCAAATTAGCCTGAATAAAGTTACAGACGAAACCAAAGCAGATGTTACCTCTCAAATAAATCCCCTCAACGTTGCTGGCTGGGCTTTATACAATACTGCTTCTATTGCTATTGAAAGCAACGCCAACAACAAAGAAGCGATTCTTATTCAAGTGCCTAAAGATGCTTTGAAGGGAGAATATATCTTTGTGGCAGAAGTGTTTGATAGTAAAAATAATTTATATGGAAATCCCCAGACTTTTATTGTGAAAGTGATTTGAAAAACTCACCATTTCTCTTCATACTTATTATTCAAATACTCAAAACTTTGCTTCAGCCAGTGAAATTCCCAGGTTTCTTCATTGAATCCTAAAAATAAAATCTTGGCATTATACCACAATGCTCCGCCTGGAACATGGATCGTTTCGTCACAGAATTTTCCTACGTCATTGGTGATAGTAATAACCGTACCTTTATTTTGAAATTCGTAAACTTGTGCTAAACCAACTGCATACGGAAGAGGGAACGCAAAATAGGTCATTTTTTTCCCGTTGTATTCGGCAATGATTTCTTCTAAATCCTTTCTCAGCTCAGCAGCTTCAACCTGTGAAGGAAGATACAGAGTGACTGTTTGCATAATTTTTCTATTCTTCAAAAATAGATAAAAATAGCCAATAGAGATTATATACTTTTTACTTTTATCCCAGCAATTTCTTCAGAAACTTTACCGGATCCTTAGCTTTTGGCACCGCATGCCCGATTAAAACTCCTGTTGTTCCCAGCTTCAATGCTTTTAAGATATCTTCTTGAGATTGCACTCCTGCGCCGCATAACATCTTTGTTTTAGGACTAATCTTTTTAACCGATTCCACTGCTTTGGCAATAACTTCCGGCTTGGCTTTGGTTACCGAAACATTTCCGCCGATCAATTCTGGCGGCTCATAGGCCAGATAATCAGGCTTTAATGTTGCGACCTGTTTTGCTTCTTCTAAGGATGATGCGCAAATGACTACAATTAATTTATTCTTTTTACAATCAGCAGCAATCTTTTTGAGGATGGGAAAAGGAATTTTTCGTTCGGAATGGTTCAACAATGTTCCTTTCACTCCGATTTTTTTTAGTTCCTGAGCAGATATTTTACCAGTAAAAGGCCCCAATCCTGCCCGATCAGTATGCTGTGAAAAGACCGTAAGGGATGTTCCTGCTGCAACTTCTTCCAATGTCGGCAATGAAGGCGCAATGACAAGTTCATATTTTTTTGATCTTACTTTCTCTAGCTTTTTTGCTAGTAATAATGCTTTTCTTCCAACTGCTTCTGGATAAGTTTTAAAATTAAGTAAGATTAAGGGTTTCATTTTGGCATTTATGCTCTCTTTTTCTTTTTAAGACGATTCATTTTTTTGAAGAAATAACTTATGATCAAGATAACAATAATTACTGGAAGGAGAAATAAAAACAAATTAAATAATAACACTAAAAATAAAATAATTAGGGCTAGAACAACTAAAAGGATGATCCAGGCCTTAATGCCGGTGGTTACGAACATGACGGAAGAAATGTTTTGAAAGTATAAAAACTATTCCTAAAAATAACGTTACTAAAAAGATATTCCTGCTGATACTGACAAAGAATTCCAACGGAAAAGTATGGATCAACAGAGAATCTGCCGCAAAGATCCAATTCCCCTGTGGGAAAAATATTTTATGAAACAATGTAAACAAAGCATCAAAGAAAAGCAAAGCAAATACACCTACAAAAATGATAACTGCTCCCGTAACTTTTCCGCCGTAATTGAGCAATTCTAGTACAAAATCCTTCTCCTTCCTATAATAAGTAATTATCGTCGTCACTATTAACAACAAAATATAAAAAACATAATCAGCATACTTCATAACCTTTTTAACATCTTCTAAATGAGAAACTTCTAACTCTGTAAATCCTGATTGTAAATCGCTTTTTCCTTCCAAAAATTGAAAAACGTTCTGTTGCCCAGAGGCCAAAGGAGTCAAGAAAAGCACTGTTTTATATGAAAGTAAAAGTAAAAATAATGGAAAAATAATACAAAACAGAACAATAATTACATTTTTCTCATTCATGATCTAGATCTATAAAGTTCATACTTCTCCATATACTTTTCCTTCAAAGATTCAAAGGATCGCGCATTTCTTTGGCGGCGGTAATATCCTACGCCTCTGCCTTTCCAGTTATAATAGGGTAATGACGCCCAGGTTCTGGCTAATTTTTTCCATACTGCTTTAAAATCGCCGCTTTGGATTGCCTGCTCCAGCATTTCTGGAGTGACCCCATTCTGTTTTTGTACCACATACAGGCCTGCTTCATCTTGTGCATCAGGAGTGAAATCTGTAAACAAACCGCAATTCTCGGTTTTAGTTGGACCGCATTCTTTTAAATTCCTAAGGCCATCATAAGTTTGCTCCATCCATTGCAATTTTCCTGCTGCGGTAGATGCTCTGGCGCGGTTATGCCATTTTACTTTTATTCGAGGATGATCACTGAAACCAACAAAATGATTTCCGGGACATTCCTCAAACTTGCCGCCATAGCGATGATGTTTGTCTTCTACTACTATACCAGCAACCAATACTTGATGCGGGCTTACTCCTTCAAGGCATGGTTCTAAAGTATATTCCGCCCAGGAGATAGTATCCAGCAAGGCTTTATATTCTGGTGACAAGGTATCAAAATAGCTTTTTACTTTTATTTTCGTAAGCTCTTCAGTAACTGCTTTTTTGGAATCTTCTTGAGCCTCATCAAGAACATCATCCAAAGAATATTCAGGTTCTTGCCGTTGTCGATAAAGAGAAGAATCTTCTGGTGGTATGGTGTAGATAGGAGAGTGGCAGGAAGTGATAGCTAAGAACGTAATCAAAGAATACGCTTGCTTATTCATTTAAAGAAGAAGAAAGAAGATACTTATATAGATTTGGGAAGTTAATTATTCTAACTTATACACTGCTTCAGTCTTGCTTTCCTGAACACGATACTGATCAATTGGACGGCAAATCCATTTTTCTTTTTCACATCCTAATTCTTGTTGGATTTGATCTCTTTCCGTAGTGATTTTTTCAAGAGCTTTTTGATCAACATCATCATACAATCTTCCTTCACAGTTTTCTTTGAATTTCTGTTTTAACGGTAAAAGTCGTTCGTGGCAAGCAGTTGTTTGAAGAACGGATGTATCCTTTTGAATATTATATTCTAGAATATCTTTGAACTTATTGCTAATTGTAATATACCCAACAATAACAGACCCGAATGCAGTGCAAGCTATTCCTATAACCAGTCCTCTACGGAAACCTTTTTTATAATCACTTGAGTTGTCTGTCATTTTTCATTTACCTCTCTTTAACTATACTTATTACATAAGGACAGCCTTTATAAACCTTTCTAAGAAAGAATCACTCAATAGTGATGACATAATTAATGTCCTTTTTCTAATATTTTGTGTAACTGCTCAGAAATAAACTGCCCGGAAGCCTTCCCCGCCAGCCGCTTCATAGCCAGTCCCATTAAGGCAGAGAAAGGAGCTCCTTTGTTCTCAGCTACAATCTTCATCAATTCCTTATGAATTTCCTCAGTTCCGAGGGCAGCGTACCGTTTAAGGTCAAATGTATCAGTAATCATGTCAATAAGCACATCCAAGACAATATCCTTGTGAATCTTGCCCTGAGCTAAATACTTGAAAACGTCTCTGAAATTATCCTCAGTCAGCTTTTCTGGGTCATGATGAAACTGCCTTTTGATGTCAAGAGGAACAGAAATAAGCGTTTCCGCGATAAACGCAGGCTTAATAGCAGGATACTTCTCCACTAACTCTTCGAATAGGTGCACCAATTCAGATTTTGCCGCAAATTCGGCCAAATCCTTGCTTAAGCCAAATTTCAGTTGATAGCGCGTGATCTTCTCTTCTAGTAGCTCAGGCAGCTCGATTTTGCTCAAATCCGGTTTAATGAGTGGCACATCTGTTTCCGGATACATCCTCGCTGCTCCTGGAATAGGCCGTAAATAGGCCGTAGTGCCATCAGCATTCGCTTTTCTGACTTCGGCCGGAACACCTTTCAAGGTTTGTTGTGCCCGATCATGAACTGCTTGCAACGCTAATCTTGCCTTTTTCTCCAGATCAGCAACTAATACAAAAGCATCATGAGCAGCACAGCCTAACTTTGTTTTAACTGCAGTAACCTCACTTTCAGTAATGCCATACCTAGGCAATTCATCGGAATGAAATATTCCTCCGACACCCGTTCGTACTTTAGCCCAGTCCGAAAATTCTGTTCCCAATCTTCGGCCTGGTTGTACTTCTCTTCCTATATAACCAGCAAATCCTGGTAGTTTTATCGCCAAAACTACTCTTTTCTTGGCTAAGGTATTTTTTATCACATTGGCAGCAGAATGTACAAAGAGCGAACTAACCTCAACCGCATGAAATGTCGGTAATGTAACTTTCTTCAGCTCATCCTTCATTTTCAACAATTCTTCTTGCCGTTTTACTTCTAACTCAACTAATAACGGCAATTGCCGTAAATCCTGCACGCCTTTAATTTCGATACGTGTTCCACCTTTAATTGAAACATTGACATCTTGTCGAATGGTCCCTAACCCTCGTTTAACATTTGGTATGGAGCGCAACAGCATTCCAATCTTTTTTGCTGCTTCCTGGCATTGTTCTGGCGAAGTTATGTCTGGTGCTGTACCGATCTCTATCAGCGGAATTCCTAATCTGTCTAATGAATACACTTTTTCTTCATAATTTTCACTTACAATCTTACATGAATCTTCTTCCAGAGAAATATTGGTTATTCCTACTTCCCCTGCACTGGTTTTAATACTTCCATTTCTGGCTACTAAAGCAGTTCGTTGGAAGCCGGACGTATTTGAGCCGTCAATGATGGTCTTCCTCATTACCTGAAGCACTGGAAACACTTCTGCATCCACAATCTTACATAATTGCAACGCTGCCATTGACGCTTCAGGATTGATCTCATGCGGCGGTTCGCAATCAGATTCTACTAAACAAGTTGTATCATAATACCCTTGGTAGGAAAATGTTTTTCCTTTGCGCTGTTCCTGCTGGGCGGCGATATCTACCTCTCCTTCTTCGCCAGCTGCTGCCCGTAATTTACGTTGGATGATAAAATCGGGTTCATCATCGCGGATGGTAGTAGGACAATTGCAGAATAACTTCTTCCCTTCTAATTGCTGGTGAATTTCCAGTCCGCATTTGAGACCGAGATCTTTATAGTTCATAAAGAATAAAGAAAGAAAAGGTATTTAAAAAGTCTACGTTTCAGATAAGAAGAGTCAAAAAATCACTTTACCTTTTGCTTCACCAACGTTATAATCTCTTGAGAACACTTATCCCAGAATTCTAAAATCTCCTTAGCCTGTGCAACTGTTACTTTAAAGCCACGATAATTGGCATCATTGCGTATCGTTTTAAAACGGCTAAGGTGGTGTAATCGGACTTTTTCAGTAATATCTGTTTCTTTTAATACTTCCATACTCACTTCATGATTTCGTGGTTCATAACCAAGCGTCCACCAGAGGGCATCTCCGAGCTGCCTTACTGATTCATACGTTTCTCGGAAAATAAGAATTGCACTTTGCTCAGTCAGAGGTACAGTTTTGACAATACCAATATTTGTAATTGCCGACTCAACAATCGATTTGACTCTTTCCTTATCCAGCGAGCGCTTTCGAAGCTGATCAGTTTTTACTAACAATTCTATTATTTCATTTTTCATGGGTTTACTTCCAGGAATCCCATCAGCACGATTCCATTTGCAATATTATTGAAAACATGAAGATCAACATTCTTCCTGTTAAAGAGATGGATTTGAATGCGCCTTTTAATCTCTTTCTCAAAATCTGCCAACTCACGCAACCCTACTGTCTTATACTCTTCAATAGCATCTGCTTCAATAGCTATATCTATATCCGACGTAGATAAATCCTCCCCGTGCCTGAAACTTCCAAAAAGAACTATTGCCTTCGGATTACTAAAATATTCACTAAGATACTCAATTAATCCACTCTGATACATAAAATTAAGGTTATAGAGTATCTTGCTTTTCACAAAGTTCAAATGTTGTTGATTTGCTTTTATTCGCCAAATCTTCGTGAGCTTGGTTATACTTATGAACCCTAATTTTTCTAATTCCTTGAGGATTTCACCGATGTGCGGCTTTGCCACACCCGCTTCCTTCGCCAAATCGGAGAGGCTGAATTCAGTTTCAGGACTCTCAAACAGAACTTCTAGAACTCTCTGCCTGGAGCTTTCAATAAATAGTTCAAGGTACTTTTTTGTAACATTCGGTTTCATTTTGTAACATACGTTACATAATGGAACTATATAAATATTTCGTTCTTTTCATAGCCGTATCAGTTTTTTCATCCTCACGAATAGTAGTAGGACAACTGCAGAATAACTTCTTCCCTTCTAGTTGCTGATGGATTTCCAGTCCGCATTTAAGGCCGAGTTCTTTGTATTTCATATCAATAGAAAAGAAGAGAGGTTTAAAAAAGTAACTTAAAAATTACTGACAGTATAAGGAGATATCATCCAAAGTAAAATTCTGATTCATAATCGCTGAGCCTAGCGCTAAATCAACTTTAGTAATTGGAAATGGGGTGACATTGGTGCACGTTAGCGAAGCTGAAGCTTTGTTATCTAAATACAAATTAAATAATATTCCTTCCTTTCGTACTTCAACATTATTGATGTTCTTTAAGTCAAAATCTCCGAAGGTTTCTTGAAATCCGTTGCACTGTAGAATGATTTTATTATTTTGACCATACATATGGGTAAAATTGACTCCTGTAGAGTCAGGGCTGGCATCCCGCAGCGAAATCATATAACTTCCAGGAACATCCGGGGTATTGGTCTGTACGGTATATTTTACTGCAAAATCGTTATGGCAAGTAGTAGGAATATTTACTTTGTTTTTAAGTTCTAAAAGGCTTGTTCCAGTAACCGCTAGTTTTTCGTTCATAACAGAAGGAATTCCAGTAATAACATTCCATAAACACATATCATTTTTGAAGGTATCATAGACCTGGCATCCTTGTTCTTGGCAGCCCGCGACTAAATCTATATTCTTTGGGCAATTCTTTTACTACCTTAAGAATTACTGGAAAAAT
>JBBSWK010000108.1:0-1939 GCA_038046325.1 Nanobdellota archaeon
GTAGCTTGGATCTTCCTGCTATTAGGATTATTATGTGTATTGGGCGGAACAGGATACTTAGTTTATTATTACACTTTGCCCGGAACAAAGCGTACGAAAAGGGCAATAGAGCTGCGTACAGCGGGAAAACCATATGCTCAAAAGCCTGCTGCTCCGACATTCCAACCGCAGAAGGTGATACAATCTTGGGCAGAAAAATTAGCTTCCTTGCGAAAATCGCAAGAGGAACGAGCTAAGGCGCGTTCGCGGCGAGAAGTGTTTGGAGAATTTGGAAAACAATCAGTGCAGATACCGCATCTAGCGCCATTGCTGCGCACTCCGCCGAAGGATCATGTTTCAAAGGTAAGCACGTTAGCGCAAAAATATGCAGAGCATAAAGAGCAGATCAAGCCTGGTTTGCGGGCAGAAGAGAAAGGTATTTTTGCGAAATTGGAAAGCATTGCTGAACAAGCGAAGAAGAAAGATATTACTGATATTGTTGATAAAGATGAGGCTAAAGATATTTTTGAAAAACTGCGGAAGCTGAGCAAAAAAAGAAAGGAGTAAGGAAATATTGTAGTTAGGCGTGAATAATGATTTTTAAAGACAAAAAAGGGATTGGAGTTGGACAGGTTTTTATTTTTATCATAGCTGCCATTACATTTGCCATGATTTTGATCTTTGGATATCGAACTATAACCGGATTTTTGAAGAGTGGAGAAGATGTTGCTTTTGTGCAGTTCAAGACGGGGTTGGAAAGTTCGGTTAAGAAAATATATACAGAATTTGGCTCGGTACGGGTGGAACGATATTCTACTCCTCTTGGTTACAGTCAGATCTGTTTTGTGGATATGGATAAGCCGTATGATCCTGATCTTTGTAAGCTTGACCAATATGCCTGCAGTGTTTGGAAAATAGCTTCTGATAGCGGTAAAGGATATGAAGGTGTAGATGAAAGTGTATTCCTGACACCTCCTGCTCCGGTTCCCATTAAAGTATATAGGATTAGTGTGGAAGATTCAAAAGAAAATGATTTCTTATGTCTTCCCATCAAACAGGGCGCGTTTACTATCGTGATGGAAGGAAGAGGAGATAAAACACTTCTATCTGAATTGCCTTCTGAGGGTTGAGGTTTGCCATGGTGCTGGGAAAGATATCTGGTAAATTAAGTCACTTCGTTCGCGGCTTCCCTCGCGGGAAGAAAGCCCAGATGGAAGTTACCTTTAACTGGGTATATATTTTGATCGCCGGCGCGGTTATATTACTGTTTTTTGTAGGATTAGTGGCGCGGCAGAAAACCGTTTCGGAAGAACGGCTTTCGGGAGAAGTGGTCCAAGTTATGAGTTCTATCCTTGCCGGCGCAGGAGTGTCAGAAAAAACAAAAAATTTCATTGATGCCAGCGGTTTAGCTGATTATACTTTGTACTTCCAATGTTTGGAAGGGGTAAGTGAGTTTGGCATCAAGGATAAGCCAGCTAGGACACAGAATTCCATTGATCCAATTTTTGCTCCTCATGAAATACGCAGTTCGCGCATTGTGACCTGGAGTTTGCCCTATACTCTGCCATTTAAAGTGATGGATTTTTTATTTATCATTCCTTCTAATGTAAAATATTATATCATGGGCAATGATGCAGATTTTGTAAATGAGTTTTTGAATTCTACCGAAGGCATTGAACGAGTTTTTGTTGCTGGCTTGCAACAGATTGAGCCAGAAGAAAATTTGCAGGTACGCATTATTGACACTAGCGGCACCGTTATTCCTGGTTCCAATGTTCCTGCACAGCTTCAATATTTTGAAGATGAAGAAGTGAGTGCAGTAGTATTTACTGGCGCGAATCAAGTTGATTTTTATCAAAAGCAGAGTTCATCATGGAGGAAGAGCAACCTAAACCCATTGCGAATTATTTCCTTGCCGGGCGAACGGGACGCAGCTAAATATGCAGCGATATTTTCTGCA
>JBBSWK010000109.1:0-5658 GCA_038046325.1 Nanobdellota archaeon
GGATTAATGTGGTATGGATGGGGGTGGAAAATTCTACATTGGTTTCTCTGATGAAGGAAGTTGGAAAAGAGTTGGGTTTCGTTCGGAAGAATGATCATGACGAAGACGTTGCCCATCTGACTATTGCTCGAGTAAAAACCGAGAGGAATAAAAAAGAATTGCAGGAATTTGCGAAGCGATTTGAAGGAAAAGAATTTGGCAGGATGAAGGTGGAGAAAATCATTCTGTTTGAGAGCGAGTTAAGGAAAGAAGGGGCAGAGCATAGGGTTGTGAAGGAGTTTAGATTGAAATAGTCAGTTTTGAGGAAAATTTTATAAAGAAATAACAAAACTAAAAAATGAGAATGCTAGAACCAATAGAAAGGGAATACGATATAAAACTTCAGGATTTTACTCCCTTTATTGGTCATTTTTTATACCAACAAAGAAACTGGGAGGAAGCAATAAAAGAAAGAAAAAAGCCAGGACCGTTTGGAGAATATATTGCAACTTTAGTTGGGTTAGGGGTGTTAAATGTTGCAACAGGTATTGGAAGCATATATGCCGTTCTACAAGGATTAGAAGCATTGCTAAAGTAAAAAAGGAAAGACCGGAACATCTTCTACTTCATCTGGGCTTGCCTAATCACCACAAATCTTAAAAGCTTCTTTCTCTTACTATAAAACAAAAAGAGGTAGTAAAAGGATGTCCTACGTAGTGTGGTTTAAGGAGCTTAGAAAGGATTCTATTGCTATCGCAGGTGGGAAGGGAAGCAATATTGGAGAAATGCTTACTTTACATCTCCCAGTTCCCAACGGCTTCGCAGTCACTGCACAAACTTACGGCGAATATCTGGAAAAAAAGAAAATCAAGTCAAAAATATTATTGCTTCTCAAAGATTTAGATGTGGAAAATAATGACAAGCTACAGTCTGTGGCTATGCAAATACAAAATTTGATCACTTCCACGCCCATGCCTGAAGATATGACGGAAGAGATCATGTATACCTACGAAATGCTGGGTGCTGTGAAGCAGAAAGCTACCGATTTGGTAGAGCCGAAAGAAGTGTTTGTTGCAGTGAGAAGTTCAGCTACTGCTGAAGACCTGCCGGAAGCAAGTTTTGCCGGGCAGCAGGCGACGTTTCTGAATGTGAAAGGGAAAGAAGAAGTGGTTTCTGCAGTGTTAGCCTGTTGGGCATCACTATTTACCGCCAGGGCGATCTATTATCGGGTCAAAAACAAGTTTGATCATGGCAAAGTACTGATATCTGCGTTGGTACAGAAGATGGTCAATGCCGAAAAGTCAGGAATCATGTTTACAGTCAACCCCGCTACCAATCATGATGACGAAATAGTGATTGAAGCGATTTACGGCTTAGGTGAATTAATCGTGGGTGGTGAAGTTAATCCTGATCTTTATATTGTTGATAAAAAAACGAGAGAGATTAAGAAAACAGAGTTGCGCAAGAAGGAATATGGTTTGTTTAGGAATGAGAAAGGAGAAAATGAGAAAAAGCCTATCCCGAAGGACAGTCAGGATCGCCAGGTGCTGAATGAAAAACAAATAAAAGAATTAGCGCGCTTAGGAAAAAAATTAGAAGAGCATTACAAAAAACCACAGGATATCGAATGGGCAGTGGAAAAGGAAGAAGTTTTCATCGTGCAGACCAGAGCGGTAACCACCTTTAAAGCGCATATGATTGAACGTCCTGATGTTGCGGATGAAACTGGCAAAATGTTGCTCAAAGGTGAAACTGCCAGCGCCGGAGTGTATACTGGCCCGGTTAAGATTGTAGGTGATCCCTCTCAGCTGAATAGGGTACAGAAGGGCGATGTGTTGGTTACAACTATGACCACACCGGACATGGTGCCGGCCATGCAGCGCGCAGGAGCAATTGTAACCAATGAAGGTGGAATGACCTGCCATGCAGCTATCGTTAGTAGAGAAATGGGAAGGCCTTGTATTGTTGGAACGCAGCATGCTACTGATATGTTGAAAGATGGAGAAGTAATTACCGTACACGCAACCAGAGGAATTGTCTACGAAGGAAAAGTAGAATCAGCAGCAGTTCCAGAAAAAGAATTGAAAGCGGAAGAAACACCGCATCACCCCGGAGCAGATATAGTTACCGCTACCGAGATAAAAGTGATCATGGATCTTCCTGATTTTGCCGTGAAAGCAGCTGCTACTGGCGCGGATGGAGTAGGCTTAGTTCGATTAGAAATAATGATCGCCAACGGAGGCATACATCCTGCTGAGTATGTTCGACAAAAGCGAGAAGAAGATTATGTGCATCTGTTAAAAGAAGGTATCCGGAAAATTGCCAAAGCCTTTGTGCACAAGCCGGTCTGGGTACGCTGTTCGGATATGCGCTCTGATGAATACCGAAATTTGCAAGGCGGCGAGAAGGAGCCGCATGAGACTGATCCGATGATCGGCTGGCATGGAATTCGGAGATTGTTGGATGAGCGTAGAATTCTGCGGGCAGAGTTTCAAGCATTGAAAGAATTACATGACGAAGGTTTTGATAATGTCGGCATAATGCTTCCTTTTGTGATTAGGGTTGGAGAATTGAAGAAAGCGAAAGAAGTTATGCGTGAGGTAGGCATAGAACCTGTCAAGGAAATTGATTTCGGGGTGATGGTAGAAACTCCAGCTGCCTGCTGGATCATTGAGGATCTTTGCAAGGAAGGAATAAGTTTTGTTTCTTTTGGCACTAATGATTTGACTCAGTTAACCTTAGGTATAGATCGGAACAATGAACGCATTGCTCATTTGTTCAGTGAAATGCATCCTGCGGTGTTAGGAGAGATGTCGAAAGTTATTCAAGTCTGTAAAAAGTATAAAGTGAAAACATCTATCTGCGGCCAGGCCGGAAGCAAACCGGAAATGGCTGAATTTCTGGTGCAACAAGGGGTTGATTCTATCTCAGCCAATGCAGATGCGGTCGATGAGATACGCCATACTGTTGCTAAAGTGGAGAAAAAGATTTTGTTGGATGCGGAACGAAAAAAATGATTCTCTGATCAGATTATTGTAATTTGGCAATATCTCTTAGCATCCTTTCCTTATATTCCTTTGGCGTAAATAACTCATCAGGAGTTGGTGGATTAAAAAGCAAGAATTGGATTCCTTTTTCTCCGTATTGATCAATAACCGGTTTGACCAGAGCATAACCGCCTTGGTAAAAAACATCGTTCGAAAATTCTTCCAGCTGGGTAGGCCACTTCTCAAAAGGATACGGTCTTTTATATTCTCCATTTAAGGAATTTTCAAAGTACCGGGCAATTCCTTCATTGATCAACTTATAGGCGATACGTTCTTCCGGAAAAAGGATAAATATTTGGAGAGTAGGATAATTTTTTCCAAGAGCTTTTTCTCTTACTTTATCACAATAAAAATGCGCTAATTCATGATCAAGAGCTCTTTTAACATCAGCAGTGCTGTTGAACGTCGCTATTGTAGTTATAAAGTCACTAAGATTAAATTCAGGTTTGACCAGAATGCCGCTCGGAAGATAAATTGTATCTTCTCTATCGTCGTAAAGTCATATAACCCCAAAATACGGTATTCCTCTGGGAGAATATACTCTATTGCAGGACGCTCTGCAGGATACGTTATTCCTATTTTTTCTTCTTGTTTCTTGATAATTAATTCCAGATTTTCGTTTGTATACGCTTCGATATCCGAATCTTTGTGGTGATAGAGATACATAGTAGTTATATCAGCCGTAGGAAAATAAAAAGCAGCGGTAAAGGCGGACCAGAATGCAGTTCTAAGAACCATTTTCTTTTTATTCATGTTCAGAAAGCTCTTCTATTATTCTTTGCTGATACAATGGCAGGCTGTACATTTCTGACAGCTTTGGAGGGTTAAACATGAGGTATTGGATTCCTTTTTCTCCGTACTGGTCGATGATCGGTTTTACTAAATGGTATCCGCCGTCATAGACTATTTCATTTTTAGGTGTCAGATCCCAGCTGGAAAAGAATCCCCCCAGAGCCCTAGGCCATTTTTCATCAGTAAAAGTATCTTCTTTTCCATTCATCTTCCTCTCAAAATAAGTAGCGATGCCTTCCGAGACGATCTTCACACTCATCTTTTCAAGAGCAGTCATATTAGTATATTCCGGCCAGTCGTTGTTGGTCAATTTTTCACTGAGCCGATCCAGATAATAATGTCCTAACTCGTGGTTTAGAGTGTTGTAGACATCTTCAGCATCCCAATCAAATTTATATTGCTCATTCTGTAAAAAAATTTTATTAGTTTCAGGATCATAGAGACCTAAGGTCAACTTTTTATCTTCTGGAAGATGATAATAAATGATCGGCAGCTGCTCCGGATAATGTATGCCTAGTTTTTTTTCCTGTTCTCTGATGAGAGTGGTCAGATTCGTTTCTACATATCTTCTGACTTCTCCCTCTTTCTTTTCTGAAGAAATTGCATGTACTAAGGTTGCGCCATATAATGCTCCGATGGCTATTTTTCGAATCAATCTCGAGCCCGATCTTGGAAATTCCACCCTATTTTTTCTTTTCTGGTTCTAATAAGCCTTGCCTAAATGCTGTATATTCTTGAATTTGTACAGAGATGTGTGTAAAATTAGACAGAAATCTATTTTCGGATAGGAATTCTCATAAATTTTTTACATTCCAGGCAGGAAATGATCACTTTTCCGTCTCTGGTACGGATTCTAGCGTTTACTCCTGCTTTAAGATAGCTGTAACAATGCTTACAAAAACGTCGTTTTAGTTCTGTCGGTATTTGCGCATGCACTTTCATGGCTAGTTTTCTGGCTAAAGAAGTGTAGCGGTTGGCTCTAGCCTTATCTTTTGGGAAAACTTCTTCCGCTTGCTGGAAAAGGATCTTAATTCGTTGAAGAGCAATTTCTTTCTGTTTTGATTTGGAAATAGTAGGTTTTGTCATTCTAAGAGGGAAATCATTTTAAACTTTAAAAAGTATTTCAATTTGTGAATGAATCGTGGTGAAAGGAAGACCCGTAAAAAGTAAGATCAGGCAGAACATAGTAGAAATCCTGCATTATATGGGTGAAGGGTATGGGTATCAGGTTGCTAAAATTTATAACGAGATCTTTCCCGCTGCTACCCAGCGAAGTATTTATTACAACCTACAGAAAGGGATTTTAACCAAGGAGATTGCAGTGTATAAAATCGAACAGGAAGAAGGTGACTATTCTTGGGGCAGCATGGTGGAGAAGAAATATTATTCTCTGGGGAAAAATGCGGAAGCCAAAGGAGAAAAACGGGTGAAGGAGTATCTAGATAAATGGCAGAAATCAACAAAAGCAAACTCGCCGAGCAAGTTTACCAGCTTTGTCAACAAGTTCCGAAAGGAAAAGTAACTACCTACAGAGAAATTGGTAAGGTTTTAGGTATGAAAGGTTATCAGGCTATCGGGCAAATTCTGAAGAAAAACCCGTATGCGCCGATCGTTCCATGTCATCGTGTGGTGAAGAGCGATGGAAGCCTGGGCGGATTTAAGGGTTGTTTAGTTGGGAAGGAAATTGTAGAGAAAGAGAGATTGCTGAAGAGAGAAGGTGTTTTGGTTTTAGATGGAAAAGTAGATTTAGGAAAATGTTTATTTAAGTTAGTATAGTTTCTTCTTTCCTGTGTTATCCTGAAATTATTTCCTCTCGATAAAAATCTTGCCATTCTCAGTA
>JBBSWK010000110.1:0-4474 GCA_038046325.1 Nanobdellota archaeon
AAAGGCATAGTGATGATGCCTACACTCAGAATACCCATCTTTTTGGCGGTTTGAGCCACATAGGGAGCGCTACCTGTTCCCGTTCCTCCTCCCATGCCGCAAGTTATAAAGACCATGTCTGCGCCTTCCATAAGCTTCTTGATATCCTGTTCGTTTTCTTTGGCAGCTTCTTCGCCTACTTTTGGGTTAGAGCCTGCTCCTAAGCCTTGGGTTAATTGTTTTCCGATGAGCAGTTTTTTGTCTGCGCTGGTGTACAGTAAATCTTGAGCATCAGTATTCATGGCAATCGTTTCTACTCCTTTGATTCCTATTTCAGAAATACGATTGATAGTGTTATTCCCTGCTCCGCCGCAGCCGATAACTTTTATCCTGGTTTTATGCCCATCGATCAATCGGCGTAATTCTTCGTCTATCTCAGCATTCGCTTTTTTATGAGAAATTTGTTCAGCATGAAAATCTTCTCGATAGTTACCCATTCCACTCACCCTTTTCTATGTTTCTGATGAACAGGAATTTATAAAGATTATTATGCTGAAAACTAGTCTAATGGTAAATTTTACTTCTTCACTTCTTCTTTCTTAAAAAGAATATCTTTCAATCCAGTCAACTGCACCAATTTCTGGGCAAGAACTGTACTAATTTGGGCCGGCAATTCACCGGGTATAGTCACAGTTGCAGCATCATCTTTTACTTCAATTTTCATAGCCTCGACCGGAAGGCGAAGAATAGCAGAAAGGAACGCCGTCACTTTTTCTTTCTGGTCGGTCACTTTTCGCAATACTTTGTAAAAATACACTACTTCTTTTCCGGCCAAAGGATGATTGAAATTGACCATCACTCTGCCTCCAGAAACTCTGGTAACCAAGCCCATTTCACCATCTACATCTACTTGAAGGCCGGGTTGCGGCTGAACGTTATGCTGGCGAAACATATCCATAGGGATGATCTTGACCTGTTTGATGTCTCGCTTTCCAAATGCTTTTTCTGGCGCAATAGTAACAGTATATTCCTTTCCCAGTTCTTTATCGACTAGTTGAGCATCTAAGCCTGGCAGAAGCTGCCGCTCGCCGACGCAGACTACCGCTGCTTTGTACTGGTGCTTAGGATTATGTAAATGGTGTTCTTTGGCTACTTTTTCATTGGTAGTATCAAATACCGAGCCATCGGCCAGCTTGCCAGTATACTCGATCTCTACAAAGTCATGAAGCTGTATTTTTTCATTCATGAGCAACTTATTTTGAGAAGTAGTTTATAAGTTTTATTATTCTGATTATTTAATATTGGAAATGATTTCTTTGAAGAAGCCAAGAGATAAAGTCTTTTGATTCAGTGAGTTTTTTTGCAGCGGTTCTTTACGGATATCGGTTTTATCCTCTAAATCTTCTTTCCCTGCATGATACACAAAAACTGCTGAAGCTTCGCCTCGGTGTTCTGGATCAGGTGTTAGGATGCAATTCATTGAGCCGTTGTTGTTTCCGCTGGTATCTCCGCGTAGGTAGCGGCTAAAAGTGAGAGTAATGGTTATCCCTCCATTTTCGTCAACCGCATTATACCAGCCGGTGTCATCAAAGTCAACTTCCTGTGGATGGGCTAAGCTAGTGCATAAAGGCATGTTGGTGGTAGGATCCTTCCCGATGCAATCTCCATGTCCTGGATATGTGTTTTGCAGGATACCAGCATCCGGGGTTGACTGCAAGAACAGAAAATACAAATATTGATAATTGCAGAATGCTCCAGTCCCATACACTTTTGGTTCGTGATGGATCTCTACTCCATTATACCAATCATTTGGCCAAGCGCCGTCATCGATTCTGGTTACACCATCAAGTTGAAGATTAAAAGTTCCTCCTGCTTCTTGGTCGCTTAATGGCATAAAATCAAATTGCAGATGATGATTCCAGAAGTGTCCATAATATTGCATGCGGTCCACTACAGAAAGAGATGAGGCAATTTGTTTTTTTCCAGCAAAAGCTGGGTCGCTATACGAAACTGATTGTAATTCATAAGCACCTGAATACTGTGGAAAGGTGGTATAGCCGCAGCCTAGCAAAGCTTCCAAGCCGGCTAGACAGGTAAGGGCAAGGACACTTTTCTTCATGGCCTTACCTTCATCTTAGGAGTGATGAACGATATAATCTTTTCAACAGTTTCTGTTGGTGTAAGTTTAGTCGTATCAATGACCAGGTCGTACGGTGATTCATCGCGATGATCTATCTTGTAATATTTTTTATACCGCGCTGCATCTTCTTCTTCTCGTTCATAAATGCGCTTTTTCATGGCTTCAAAAGAAGGGATGTTCCCTTCATTTCTTTTTTCTTGTGTCGCTTTATTTTGCAAATCCTTCCAGATGCGCTTTGCCCCTTCTTCAGGATTTACTTTCATGAAAATCTTGACTGATTCAGGGAGGAAGTGAAATTGAGTCCTACCTTCTACAATCACGATTTTTCCTTTTTTTTCTAATTCTCTCGCTGTTGCAGCTGCTTTTTTGTCTACATCCACATCTGTCTCCGGATGCGTTGCTGCATACTGATTTAGCTCTTGAAGAGTCAAGCCTTTTTCTCTTGCTAATTCCCGGCGAATTCCGCCGACATAAATCCGCTCTGCTTTCAATTTCTTAGCCAGCATTTCTGCAGCAGTGCTTTTGCCGCTGCCGGGCGTTCCAGAAATAGTGATAATCATTAAAGAAAAGGAACAATACGTTGTTAATAAAGACTTCTTTTCTGGAATTGTGCTATTCATAATCTTAGTAACTAAAACATAAGAGAAATCAATTTTTCTGCAATCGTAACATTTAAATAACTAAAAATATTTCAGAATGTTCATGGATAAAAAAGAAGGTGATTTGTTTCCAAGCCCACGTGAGCAAGTAAAATCTGCTGCAAAGAGAAAAAGTAATCCTGCTGCGATTATAATGGCAGTGGTGGTGCTTATAGCACTGGCAGTTTTTGTGGTCCGTCCCGCGGTGTTAGGGTATGGCGTGTATCAAGAAGCGCAATCATCTAATCTTAGTGTGCAAGACTATGCTCAAGACATGCAGGAGTTAAGCCGGGATTTAGAGGTAACAAAAGCTAATCTTTCTTCCTATTCTACTTTTACCGGCGCTTTATTGGTTCAAGTTGAGGAAAAGAATGATGAACTGACCGAGTGTAAGGTGCAGTTGGAACGGATGAAATCAGATTTAGAAGGAGTGCAGAAACAAGTTGTTGATAAAGATGCTGAAATAGCTAAAGTTAAGAGCGAGTCTCAAGCAAATGTGGATAAACAGGTAACAGAAAAAACTGCGGCTTTAGAACAGGAAAAGACTGCTTGTGCAGATTCAGTAACAAAGAAAGAAAAAGAAGTAGGCGAAGTTCAGGCTAAGTATGACCAGCTGGTTAAGAATGCAGCGAAGAGCATCTGCTGTAAAGCGAAAGTTGACAATCCGCAGATCAATTTCTATGATGTGGTCGACGGCAAGATAAGCTGCTTAGAACAGGGATCGAACCAGTTGAGTTGTTGACTTTTTGCATGATTTATGCAGTTTATTGGATATTTACCGCACGGTCTCATACGAGCTTTCTTTTAACTTTCCTGTTCTATCCTGCACCCATTTCTTCATCCAGAAAACAGCCACTTTGAACAAACCCCATTGCTGGTAGCGGCGCATAGAAGTTGTAACCTTAGTATTGATGCAGGTGAATTTTCCTTGTTCTTGTAACTTGAGGGCTAATTTTCGATGTTCCCGAACGATTATTTCTGGATTATAACCGCCTACGGTATGGAAATCTTTTTTTCGGCAGATGAGTGCTCCGCTGCATCCTTGATATAAATTAAGATAGTGATATGCATTTTTGATAGAAACGGCCAGGCGATGTGATACTTTTTGTGAATCAGGTTTTGCTAAAGTGGTGGCTACGGAGTATTCTTCTGTAAATTTTTCTTTGATTTTTTCTAAGGAATCTACCGCTAACTGGGTATCTGCATCGAGAAAGAGTAAGGTTTCGCTTTGGGCATTCAACGCACCGGCGTTTCGAGCTACGGAAACATTCGGTTTAGGCAGGGAGAGATGGCGGATTTTAGTATTGGTATTTTTTTTGGCGATTTCTTCAGTTTTATCGGTACACCCATTGGTAACAATGATGGCTTCATAATCCGGTAGGGTTTGGCTTTTGATACTGTCTAACGTTTTTTGCAAGTATTTCTCTTCGTTGTGAGCAGGGATAATAATAGAGAACGCTGGCATAGAAAATGTTTGAGAAGAAGTGTTTTAAAGGATTATTATGATGGAAAATATATAACGGAAAAGAATAATTGAATAAAGAAGAAAAAATTATTTTTTGTTTGGTTCTTTTAAGGTGAAATTGCCTTTTCCGTCATTGAGGAAGAGATAAATTAGACCCCCATGATTTTGATCTTGTTCATTATAACTGCGAGCTCCAACTATTAAATCTAAATCGCCGTCATTATCTACATCCTCAAAATTGCCTCGCAAAGG
>JBBSWK010000111.1:0-4034 GCA_038046325.1 Nanobdellota archaeon
ACTGGTGTTCAAGACGCGTAAGCGTCCACCAGTGGTGGGCACTCGCGGTTGACAATAAGAACAAGGGCCTACAAAACTCTGCGGTTACGGTATACACTCTGCAAGGCTTAGCCTATCCCTTCCCTTTTATACTTTTAGAAGAAGAGAGTGAAGAAGGATTAGTGAAGCATATCCCCTACCAGAATCATCGGGGGGAAATATTTTGGCATCGCCAGAAAAGGGGCGCTAAAGAGCCTTGGGAAGAGTATCTAGACCAGCTTTATGAGGGCAGGTATGCTGATCCGGTTTTAGAGAATCCGCAAGAGCGTATACGTACCGTTACTGCCAGGCGAAAATATATTCCTGCAGGACAAACTAAGCCTTTGCTGCTTGCAGAGACTGCAATAGATTGGACTGATCCAATCTCCATAAATCGAAGTTTGGATACAGTAGTAGAAAGCCAGAGTGATGCAAAAAAAGTTTTTTCTGTGGCCATTTCGCAATATATAACCGGAGCGCTGAACGGCGATCTGCATCTTCATCCAGTGGTTTTGCTGATCGGCCCGACTGGTGCAGGAAAGACCTTGATGGCTTCGCATATTGCAGAAAAGACAAGCTTGCCGAAAGCCACTGCCGACTTACAGTTGCAATCCGGACAGGGATATGTTGGTGGAAATAGCACCGACGTGTTCCAAATCATCCACCGGCAAGCAAAAGAAGAAGCACCCTTCGGCTATGTAGTGTACAATGAGCTGGATAAATTAGCGGTTGATGACCGCAATAGCTGGGGACGGCAATTGCAGTCTGAGCTTCTTTCTATTCTGGAGAAAGGGCAGGTACAGATACCGGATGAAGAGACCAGATTCATTGCGCCTAACAGTAAAAATTGGTTCACTACCAAGAATCTGTTTTTCACCTTTACCGGCGCATTTGTGGGATTGGAGGAGATTATCGCTAAACGTCTAGGCTTAGAGAAGCGCATCGGATTTGCTGTTCAACATCATGCTCCGATGGCCAATAAATACGAATTATTGAAGCAGGTAACTGCAGAGGATTTAATTTATTACGGCTTGATGCCGGAATTGGTGGGAAGAATTACGGTAGTAGGTATATTAGAAGCTTTGAGTACCACTGATTTAATGAATATCCTTTCTAAGCCGGTGATGTCTCCGATTACCGGGCATAAGATTCAGCTGCAGCAGCGAGGATACGCTTTGGAAGTAGATCAAGAAGTTTTCTATTCTATCGCTCAAGCTTGTCCTACAGAAACCGGAGCCAGAGCTTTGAAAGGAATCTGCGGAAAAATATTCACGGAAATAGAATACCAGCCGGACACATTTGCGAAGGATAAATCTATCTATCTTACTGCTGCTTTAGTAGAAGATATTTTAAAAGGAAAATATAATGGGCATAAATGATCTCTAGACAGAGTTTTCAGACCCAGAAAATTTATAAATGATTTGCCGTTGATAAGCTCATAACTAGAAAAGGTGGTCAATCATGCCGATCGTAAAAATAAATGTTCATAAGGTAAATGCAGAGCGCAGCCTGAAAGCAAAAGGCGGCCAGATTAAAATTAACAATAATGTTTCCATCAAGGATGTAGAAGATCTAGATTTCTCCATAGAGGGAAAAAAAGGACTTAAGTTCACCTTTGATTTTGCCTGTCATTACGAGCCAGATTTAGGAAAGATCGACGTGGAAGGTCAAGTGCTTTTCGTTGATGATCAGGCGGTAGTCGAAGAAGTAAAAACACTGTGGAAGAAAAGCAAGAAAATCCCCATGGGCGTGATGGAGCAGATCGTCAATGCAGCCCTGCACAAGGGAAATATTCAAGCGATCAAGATCAGCGAGGATATTAATTTGCCTAGCCCATTGCCATTGCCGAAAGTGAAGCCAGGCTCAGTAGCAGAAAGTAAGTAATTTTCTTGCTTTCTTTTTAATCTCTGGTGTGGCCTGAATGACTGGAATATCGCGTAGGAATCTGCTGCAAGTAATAAGTTTGGAGACGGGGTATGTGATGCTGAGCGGCGGATTATACAATCTGAAAAGCCATTCTGCGCCGAAAGCGTTGCTGATAGGTATTGACGGTTTGCGGGCAGATTCGTTGCAGGCAGTAAAAACTCATTCTATCGATTACTTGATCAATCATGGAGCATACAGCTTTGAAGCTCAAGCAGGTGAACATACCTGGAGCGGTCCAGGATGGAGTACGATCCTTACCGGTGTGGGGGAAGCTAAGCACGGAGTTACAGATAATTCAGGAGATACGTTCAAGAATTCTCAGTTAGATGTCTATCCTAGTGTATTTACTCATCTTGCTACAGAAAAACCATCACTTAAAACCGCTTCGGTTGTTTCTTGGCCGGAACTTGACAACTACATCATCAAAGACGGCTGGCTGAAAGAGTATTTGCCGTATGGCCAGGATGAAGATATTCCAGTTGCCGGCAGAGCTTGGGAAATCCTTTCAAAACAGCCAGTGGATTTTTTGTTCGCTTATTTCATGTCAGTAGATATGGCTGGGCACAATCATGGATTCTCGCATGAAGTTCCAGAGCATGTTGATGCGATCAAGAAGGTAGATAAATATGTTGGACAGTTTCTTAGGGCAATTCAAAGGCGTCCTGATTACGGTAAAGAAAATTGGCTAATTATGTTGATTAGTGATCATGGCGGTTTAGGAAAGACCCATGGCGGAACGTCTCCAGAAGAAAAGACTATTCCTTTTGTGGTGTATGGGCGAAATGTGGTAAAGGGAAAAATCACGCCTGCGCCTTCGCAAGTCGATGCGGTTCCGACTTTACTGCATCATTTAATTGTTCCGGTTAAATCAGAATGGGGATTAGATGGGAAGGTAGTGGGGTTGAAGTAGGAAAATATATAAAGAAAATGCTCCTGTTAGTAGGTATGGAAACCGTAACTATCTCCAAAAAGGAATATGGGACTTTAAAGAAACAAGCAAAGATAGATGTAGATTTATTGCAGCAGCTCATGAGCAGCTTTGCAGACATTAAGGCAGGTAGAGTAAGGCGCGTAAGATAATTTATTTTAGTAGATTTTCAATTTCTTCTTTAAAATTATCTAAAAGCAACCAAATAGTATCTATAATTATTTGCTGGTCATTCTTTGCACTTATTGCTACTAAATAAACTGTCTTAAGGTCGTCGTAAATAAGATAATAACCACGAAATTTACCGTGTTTCTTTTCTCTAAACCATTTGACTCTAAGTTGGTCGCCGACATAGGGATTTTCTATTAATTGGTTCTTTATTTTTTCTAGCCATTCATTAAATTCTTTTGGGTATTTGGATAATTCTTTATCAAAAGTAGTAGAATGAAATACTTTATAGTGCATAAAATAAATGAAAAAGAGCTTCTTTTAAATTTTCTCATACTCTGAAGGCTATTTTTACCCTACTCTCAAATAAAACCATAAACTTTTTAAAATAAGCTCTACGCAATGAGTAGTGGGAGGGACGTTTAAAAGGGTGTACAAATAACTAAGCTATACGACAGAATGGCCACAGAAATTAAGCTGAAAGTAATGGAAGCAGTACAGGATGATGTCAATAAGGGCATCGTCAAGATAGATTCAACTTTCATGAAACAGATTGAGGTCAATCCCGGTGATGTGGTGGAAATAAGCGGTGAGAGAAAAACAGCTGCCATTGTGGATCGAGCATATCCGGGAGATATTGGATTAAACATCGTCCGTATGGATGGAAATATTCGTAAGAATGCGAGGGCTTCTATTGGTGAACTAGTAACTATCCGTAAGGCCGAAGTCAAACCTGCCGTAAAGGTAACCATTGCTCCGGTCAACAAAGGAGTGATGATCAAGGCTTCTTCAGAATTATTCAAACAAGGGTTGTTAGGCAAGGCATTAGTGAAAGGAGATATTGTCTCGCTTGGCAGATCGAGACGAAGAATACATCCCTTCCAAGAGAAGGATGTGAATGATATTTTTACCATGATGGAATCTCATTTTGCTGGCTATGGATTCGGCGCTTTGAAATTTGTGGTGGTTGAAACCAATCCTAAGAAAGATATCG
>JBBSWK010000112.1:0-5413 GCA_038046325.1 Nanobdellota archaeon
TTTCATAGAAACTGCAAGAAATTCTACGTGGGGAAATAATTTCGGGATAGTACAGTTCTTAGATTCTCCAAAAGTTATTTAAAAAAAGGAGGATACTAGTTAAACATGCCTAAAAAATCCATCTCTTCTCTTGAACTAGCTGCATTAATGAATGAGCTGCAATTTCTCGTAAATGGCAAAGTATCCCAAATTTACCATCCAGAAAGCAATGTGCTTTTATTACAATTGCATGCCCCGGGAAAAGGAAAGCAGCTGCTGAAGATAATCTCTGGAAAATGGCTTTGTCTTACCCAACAGAAAGAAACAGCGTTGAAACCGTCAGGATTCTGCATGCAGCTGCGCAAGTATATCGATAATGCCATCATCAAAAATCTCTATCAGCATGAATCTGAACGGATTGTCATTTTTGAATTTGAGAAACTGGAGAAGTACTCTCTCGTTGTTGAATTGTTTTCCAAAGGCAACATTATTTTAACTGACGCTAAAAATGTCATCATCACTGCTCTGGAAAGCCAGGAATGGAAAGACCGAACCATCAAGCCAAAAGAGAAGTATGTTTTTCCTCCCTTAGAGATCAATTGGAAAGAATTAAGTGTCAAGAAGTTGCAAGAAATCTTAAAGAAAAGCGAGAAACGGAATTTGGCTACTTCCTTAGCTACGGAAGTTGGTTTAGGCGGCTTGTATGCAGAAGAGTTATGCAGGCAGGCAGAAGTTGACCTGAATCAAATTCCTAAAGAAGTTCCTGTCAAGGAAGCAGAACTGTTGGTGAAAACTCTTAAGAATTTTCAAATCTCTATAACCACGCCGAAAGGATATGTTTATGAAAATGAAATCACTCCTTTTCCGCTATTAGAGAAAAAACCGCTGAAGGAAACGGAAAGCTATAATGAAGCGATTGATGCTTTGAAGCTGTCAGAGAAACCGTCTCCGTATCAAAGTAAGATCAAGACCTTACAGCGGACGATCGATGAACAACAAGAAGCAATCAAAAATCAGGAAGAGAAGATAATTATTGGTACACAGAAAGGAGAATTGGTCTATGAAAAGTATACTGCTCTGCAAAAATTAAAAGAGATCGTGGAGGAAATGAAGAAGAGCAAGAATTGGGCGGATATTGCCAAGGAATTGAAGAAAGAAAAGAAGATTAGTAAGATTAATTTAGAGAAAAAGACTATTACCATTGATTTATAATGTTCCATGATTCAGGAATCCTTTGTGTTTTTAGATAAGTGCAGTACTGCTAGAGAGCATTCTTTCTGGAAGCAAGGGATTAAAGGTTGGAGGGAATTTTTGACTAAGGAGAAGGTGGAGGGAATTGCTTCAGCTAAAAAAGAATTCTATAACCGCAAGATTAAGGAAGCACAGCAAGCTTTGGCTGAAGATAATGCAGCGTATTTTGTGGGGAAATTGCCTGCAAAAGAGATGTGGCGGCTGTATTCCCACTTTAAGGAAGATTGCTGTTTTCTGGATATTGAAACGGATACATATGGCAGGATTACAGTAGTGGGAATTTCGAATTATTATAACACTAACACGTTTGTGCAGGGATTGAATCTGGAGAAAGGATTATTAGAAAGAGAATTGGCGAGATATAAATTGCTAGTTACGTTCAATGGCGGAGCGTTTGATTTGCCAAAGTTACGCAAGCAGTTGCAACTGGAAGTGAAGATGCCACATATTGACTTGAAGCCCTTGTGTGTGAAACTGGAGTTGAAAGGCGGGTTGAAAGAAGTGGAAAAAGTATTGAATCTGAAACGACCACCACATCTGTACGGAAATCCGGTTGATTTGTGGAAAGCCTTTCATGCTTCTGGTGATAGAGAGTATTTGGAATTGTTGGTGGATTACAATACAGAAGATATTGAGAATCTGAAAGGCGTGATGAATGTTGTGTACAGAAAGATGAAAGAAAAGATAATAGAAAAAGTATATAAACTTCCCAACCAACCTTGAGATTATGGCTAAAGTCACACCCTGGGAAGTACAGGGAGATATTGATTACAATAGACTTATGAAAGAATTTGGGTTGCAGCCATTTACAAATCTCCCTAAAAAATTCTTAGAACAGCCATTATTCCGTAGGGGATTAGTGTTTGCCCAACGGGACTTCGGAAGAATTGCTGAAGCCATTGAAAATAAGAAGCCATTTGTGATGATGACTGGGCTGATGCCTTCGGGTAAGTTTCATTTCGGACACAAGATGGTTGCCGACCAGATGATTCATTATCAAAAGCTAGGAGCTAAAATATACCTTACTGTCGCTGATATAGAAGCGTATAATTCTAGAAATCCTAATATGAAGGAACTGCGAGAAACAGCAATTAGAGAATACCTCACAAATTATGTTGCCTTAGGTTTGGATCTGAAAAAATGTGAGTTTTATTTTCAATCTAAACGGTCTGCCGATGGAAAAAAAGCAAGCGCTTACTACAGTTTGTCTAATATGTTAGCACGGCATGCTACGTTTAATGAGTTTAGGGCAATTTACGGGGAAATATCTCCTGGAAAGATGGCTTCTGCGCTCTTACAAGCAGCAGATATGCTGCATCCGCAATTACATGAATTTGAAGGAAAACCATTACCTGTTGTTATTCCTGTTGGAAGCGACCAAGATGCTCACTTACGGTTAGCGAGAGATCTCTCGCAAAGAATCAAAGAATTCAGTTTTATGCAGTTAAGCTCAACCTATCATCAATTTTTACCTGGCCTGAAAGGAGGAAAGATGTCTTCTTCTGATCCAACTTCGTATATTGCTCTAACCGACGCTCCAGAAGAAGCAGCTACAAAAATTAAGAAATATGCATTCTCAGGCGGCCAAGCTACTCTTGAGGAACATAGGAAGAAGGGAGGAAACCCTGATGTTGATGTTGCTTTCCAGATGTTACGATATGGTTTAGAACCGGATGACAAAAAATTAGAGAAGATTTACAATGCTTACAAGAAAGGAAAGCTTTTGAGCGGGGAGCTAAAGCAGCTGACTATCGAAAAGATTACTGCTTTTCTGAAAGAACACCAACAAAAAAGAAAGGAAGCAGAAAAAACTGTGCAGAAATTTATACAAGCTCACGATATTTGAGCAAATAACTCTTCCCAAAACTTTAAATACCACAAAATATTCTTTCTAATAAAGAGGTTGAAAAGATATGGCTAGGAAGAAAGTACGCCGTTCTGCAAAGAAAGCTCCGCCAAAATGGCATGCTGTTCCGCTGAAAGGAAGTTTTATGGTCATGGCTATCATTGGGTTTCTTATTACCGCATATTTAATTGATGATATGACCTACAAAACTACATTTTTGATTGTCTTTATTGCTATGTTCATCGCTTCCATGATTAGTATGACTAAAGCACCTTCCTTATAAAAATGAAATCAAATACCTTATCCTGGAAATTTCCTCAAAAAGACTTTTTAGTAATGCGAGTAGAGATAGTGATGATTGCTTTTTTGGCCTTAGCTGTATATTTATTCACATACTTGCAATCTCAAGGGTCCTGGTGGTTAGGAACATTATTCACCACTTTATTTTTAGCATTGTACTTTTTGGTGTCGTATGGAATACAGCGCTGGAGACAGGTAGAGGAACACTATAAGCTTACCAAGAAACATCTGGAAGTAGTGCGGAAGAAACGGGGAGGCATGAAGAAGGAAAAGGCACCTTTGAAAGAAGTAGCCCATCACAAGCTAGATAAGACCTTCTTAGGAGGATACTTGTTGACTAGAAAAGGCAAGAAACATCTGTTGTTCTTTAATACTAAAGACGAAGTTGAGAAGTTTGAAGAGTTTTTGAAGAAACATTTGAAGAAGAAGTAATTAATTTTCTTTTACTCGTTCTTTAAACAACGCCGCAGCTAACGTAGCAATCACATCTTCTTGGTTAATCCCATGTTTGATAGCGATATATTTGGCATCCTGCACGCATTCGTCCATGAGCTGGATATGCTGTTTGCGCATTTGCGCTTGTTCTTCTGGAGACATAATCACCTTATTTGTAAGGAATATTTATAAATTTACATAAGGATATTTGTTCATGGCGTCATTCTGGAAACATGTCAATGAAGTATTAAGAGAAGCAGATATCATCATCGAAGTACTTGACGCCAGGTTCATTGAAGAGACCAGAAACCGAGAAATCGAATATAAAGTGAGTGTGGGCGGTAAAAAGATATTATATGTGCTGAATAAATGTGACTTGGTAAATATAGAAGAATTGAAAGAAAAAGCCAAGGAATTGCGGCCGTCGGTGTTTATTTCCAGCCGAGAGAAGTTAGGAACAACTATCTTGAAGAAGAAAATTCTGGAATTATCACAAGGAGAGAAGACTATTGTCGGAGTTTTAGGTTATCCTAATGTGGGAAAATCTTCTTTAATCAATGCTTTATCGGGAAGAGGATCAGCTCGTACTTCCTCAGAAAGCGGATTTACCAAAGGATTACAGAAAGTGCGCGTAAATAGCAAAATTTTACTTATTGACACTCCAGGTGTATTTCCGAAAGAAGAGAAAAATGTTGTTAAATTCGGAAAGACCAGCGCCATTTCTTCCGGCAAGATTAAAGATCCGGAATATGTGGCTTTGCGGATCATTGAAGAAGAGAAAGAACGGGTTAAGAAGCATTTTGGGATTGAAGCAGATGATGAAGATGAAATTCTGGAAAAGATCGCCATCATCTTCAAGAAAGTGCGCAAAGGAAAAGAATTGGATTTAGATGCGGCTGCCAGATTATTTTTAAAAAAGTGGCAGGAAGGAGAAATAAAGTGAATGTACTTCATCAAGTATTGGAGATGCGCAGCGCTATTCGCAACCACCGCGACCAAATCAAAGATGACCGCTGCCGGCTGCCCACAGTTCTGGAAGAGTCACGCCGACTGCCTAGGAGAACATAACCTGCATCAATGGGGGCCTTGTAGGAAGTGAAAATAATATCTTTTTCACGACATCAATAAATCATCTATCTCTTCTGTGCTCATGGAAGTATCTGCCTTGACAAACTTTCCTCGTTTGATCTGTTCTTCACTTCGTTTTATAGCTTTTTGCACCATCTTCATATATTAAAAAGAATAAACTATTTGAATTTTGTCCCAAGATATGCTCAAAAAACAGAATACCTTTAAGCCACTTATTAGTAGTAAATTTTATAAATAAGCCCTGCTAAAACACTATTTAGAACAAGCGAGGTACAAAAATGACATCAGACGACATACTCAAAAAAGCAAAAGCATTACTGGGAAATTCAGCACAACCTAAAGCATTGGGAACGGCAGAAGCAAAAGCTCTGCCTGGAAGGGCTGCCGAAGCATTAAAATCTTCTGGCTTAGATATTTACACTGCTTTTGATACTACCGGCAGTATGAGTACTTATATTAATGTAGTTCGAAATAATATTGAAGAAGTTACAGATCAACTTCTTGATGGAAAAT
>JBBSWK010000113.1:0-2671 GCA_038046325.1 Nanobdellota archaeon
AGTAATGGTACTCTTTGCTTTAAAAGGAATTGGAACTTCTCCAGAGGATTTAGAATACCAATTCAAGCAACAGGATTCCTCGCGTCTCTTCAAGCGTTCTAAGACCTCCATATCTTCGGAGCTTAAGAACTTTCAAATTACTAAAACTTCGACCGACCTTTTCACTTTGGAAACAGAGCTTGCTCCCGCTATTGGAACAGTGCAGGTTTCCCATCCGCGGTGCGTAGGCCAATACTACACTTATTCAAAAATATCCTGCCAAAAAGAAAAAAGTGAAGATGGAGAAGAGAAAGCCGCAACTATCTTAGAAGAGAATGGGCAGAAATTGAAATGCGGCGGTTATTTGGATATCGCCGATAGGGTAAAATGCCGTTTGCGGCTGCGGGAAGTTCAGGCTGCTGAATATGAAAACTTTTTTCCGGAAGAATGCAAAGTTAGAAATGATCAAGAAGCCTGTTTGCAGGTCTACAAAGCAGTGCAGGAATGCTGGGATTTTCCCAATGGCCCATCAAGGATTGCTTGCGTGAAACGCCAGCTTAAGCTGGGAGAGATTCCTACTGAACGGGCAAACTGCAATGCATTGGACGCAGGAAAGCGTGAAAACTGTAATATAGAGTTACGCGAGAAAGCGCATGGTTTAATTAAATTCCGGCTCTACAACCTTGAAGAAGAAGCTGAAGAACTGATGGAAGACGGAAAATTAGGTGAAGAAGAGGTGACTGCTTTTGTGGTCAAGATGGAAGAGTCAAAATTAGCATTTAATAAAGCAACTACTAAAGAAGAACGCCGTGCTGTAATTCTAGGAGCAAGAAAAGCGTGGATCGAATTGATGAAAAAGGTGAAAGCAGAAGCATGAAGATTGCCGTAATTCTGGTAGTAACCCTATTGCTCCTTTCAGGTTTCATTATTGCCGGGTGCGCAGGACAGCAAGAGATTTCAGAACCGTCATCCCTCTCAGAAGCAAGCGATGAAGAGATTTTGGCACAGTATCCTGACGATCTCGATGCTGCCTTGGAAGAACTGGAGACGATCGGCTAGGAAGTTATGAAAAGGGTGATAAAAAATGTTAGATCAAATGATTAAAAAATATGCGTCGTGGAGCACTCTTTTTCTCCGATTAGGAGTTGGAATTATTTTCTTGATTCATGGAGCTGGAAAATTATTTAACATAGGCCCTACTGCTCTAGGCATAAGCGGGACCGCAGATTTTTTTGCCGGCCTAGGGATTCCGGCTGCGCTGTTTTTTGCCTGGATAGTGGCTTTAGTAGAAACTCTTGGCGGCGCTGCCTTGCTGCTGGGGATTTTTACGAGATACGCAGCCTTGCTCTTGGCGATTGATATGCTCACCGCCCTGCTGGTGTTTCATTTACCAAAGGGTTTTTCTATCCTTAATGGAGGATATGAGTTTGTTCTACTTCTCCTGCTGGGAAATATAAGCTTGCTCTTGAGCGGTGCGGGAGCAAAATGGAATCTGGAAAAAAATGGGAATAGTGAAGAATAAAGAAGAAAACATTAAATACTACTTTTCCTTTTTCTTGTAGTAAAGAGGTTAGTTAAAAGATAGATGGCAAAGCAAAAGATAGTGCACAAAAAACCTTCTCGTCACCATTGGTTTTTAATTTCTGTTTTTGGGGTTATCATTCTTCTAGGAATTACTGCCTTCATCCTTCAGCGCAGCACCAACATTGAAGCTATTGCAGGAGAAGCAATCCGGCAGCGTATTGTGGAGACGAAGCAGTTGGCATTATCTAAAGAAGAAGTGGAGGTAGCAAATGCAGCTCAACAGGGAGAAGAAACTGTTTTTTTTGAATGTCCTCTCACCCTAACCCCAGCAGCCCAACCGCATTGGAATTTAGATCCGGGGTGGCAGTTCTCACCCCTAAAAGTTGTTGCTGCTGGATGTGCTGATAATCGAATTTCCTGCTATTATGCTGATGACGGGACGGATATAAATCGAGCAGACCAGATTATAACGCATTTAGATATACCTGATGTTCAAAATTGTCGATATGGTAAGTCTGATATACTTCTCGGCTCACACGACGGTTGTCTTTGTGATATTAGATAACCGATGCATAGCAACCTTTAAATAATTTCTTCATTTTTAAAGCTCTATGAAAACATCCCCCAAATCAGCTGGTAAAACGGTCATCACAGCCGCACTGCCTTATGCCAATGGCCCGTTGCATATAGGCTTCCTTTTAGAAGCAATCCAGGCTGACATCTACGCTCGTGCTTTACGTTCTATGCAGAAGGATGCCCTCTATATATGTGCTTCCGACATGCATGGCACGCCTATTGAGATTAATGCCAAAAAAGCAGGCCTCGAACCAGAAACATTCGTGGAGAAATACTGGAAAGAACACCAACAAGATGCTGCTTCTTTTTTGATTTCCTTTGATAATTTTCACAAGACTCATTCCAAAGAAAACAAAGAATTGTCTGAATATTTTTTTACCGAACTGAAGAAAAAGAAATATATCTACATAAAAAAGATGGACGTTATTTACTGTCCTAAATGTGAAAGAACACTTCCGGATCGTTATATCCGCGGCACGTGTCCATTGTGCGGCACCGCTGACCAATATGGTGATGTATGTGAAGGTTGCGGCAGTGTCTTGAAAGGAACTGATCTGCTGAATCCAAAATGTTCGCTTTGTGGAACTACTCC